>CAYTSC010000113.1:722-1513 GCA_964440475.1 uncultured Muribaculaceae bacterium | reverse complement strand
GTAATTTAAAAAAATTAAAAGAAAAGTATGGAAATAATAAAAATATTGTTGTTAATACAAAAGATAAAATAAAAAAACTAACTAAGAAAGGAATTATTCATCAAGAAACTATTGATGGTGGGTATTTATTTACAATAGATATAAATTTGCTTGGTATATCATCTTTCTTAAAATATTTATCTAGTCTTTATGATATTTCCGATGTTGAAATAGATAGTGAAAATATTGATAATTTAATAATTAAGTTGTATAAGGATTATCAAATATGAAAGTATATTTTAGTTTATTTAAAATAAAATTAATAAACATAATTCAATATAGAGCTGCTGCTTATGCTGGTTTAGCAACTCAAATATTTTTTGGGTTGATTTTCGTTATGGTTTATTATGCATTTTATCAAACTAATACTACTACAAACTTACCAATGAATTGGCAGGAATTAATAAGTTATACATGGTTAAATCAAGCATTCTTTGCTCTTAATTACATTTGGCTTGCTGATTCTAATTTAATTAAAATGATTAAAGAGGGTAATGTTGCCTATGAATTGTGTAGACCAATAAACTTTTATAAGAAATGGTATTCAACAATGTATGGAACTAAAATAGCTCATGTATTAGTAAGATCACCTTTATTATTTGTTTTTGCATTTTTAATACCGGCACCATTTAAATTGGGATTACCAATTAGTGTTGAAGCGTTCTTAATATTTATTATTGCGATGATTATATCTAGTTTACTAGTAACATCTATGACAATGCTTATTCATTTAATAACTTTTTTTACACTTG
>CAYTSC010000113.1:0-712 GCA_964440475.1 uncultured Muribaculaceae bacterium | reverse complement strand
GATGAAAGAGGCGTTACCTCATTTTTTCAATCAGTAGGTCAAACTCTTTCTGGTCAAATAGTACCAATTGCATTTTTCCCGTTCTTTTTAAAAAAAATATCAGATTTTCTTCCTTTTAAATTTTTAGTTGATGTTCCATATCGAATATATACTGGAAACTTGCATGTATCAAATGCATTACCGGATTTGATATTAGGATTAATTTGGTTGATTGCATTAGTATGTTTAGGATTTATTTTATCACATAGAGTATTAAACAAAGCTATTATTCAAGGAGGGTAAGATGAAGTTGTATTTATCGTCGTTAAAGATGCATATAAAATCGTTAATTGAATATAAAAAATCATTTATTATGGGGTTTATAGCTCAGATATTTGTGATTTTTACATATTATTTTGTCATCTTAGCGCTTTTTACTAAGTTTGATAATATTAAAGGTTTTACATTATATGAAGTATTACTTTGTTTTGGAGTTATCCAATTTGGTTTCTCATTTAATGAAGTATTTGCTAGAGGGGTAGATAATTTTGATACTATGATAATGACTGGTTCTTTTGATCAATTATTAATAAGACCTAGAAACATTTTATTACAGGTGTTGTGCTCTAAAATAGACTTAGTCAAATTATCAAGAGTTCTTCAAGCATTAATAGTATTGGTAATTTCTTTACTAAATTTAAATATAGATTTTACTTTTATGAAAATTATTACT
>CAYTSC010000112.1:0-1585 GCA_964440475.1 uncultured Muribaculaceae bacterium | reverse complement strand
GGTGTTGAAATAATGCATACAGAATTCGACAAACGAATGAAAACTTATGAAAAAGTATCCCGAACATTTCTAACTAAAAAAACTCCTGTTATTATACGTATTGATGGAAAAGCATTTCATACAGTTTTATCCAGGTTTAAACCTTTAGATATTTATGTTAACAGAGCATTTAAATTTGTAACTGAAAATTTGATTAAAGAAATTCAAGGTGTTAAAATTGCTTATCATCAATCGGACGAAATTTCATTGATTTTGACTGATTATGATAATAAAAATACGCAAGGGTGGTTTGATTATAGAACTGATAAAATATGTAGTGTAGCTTCTTCTTTAACAACTTTTTATTTTATGAAATATTCTTTTGAAAATAATTTAATATGCATGATGAATGAACCCATTGCTTTTGATACAAGATGCTTTAATATTCCAGAAGATGATGCAATTAATTATTTTATTTGGAGACAAGAGGATGCGATACGAAATTCAATTTTTTCATTTTCTAGACAATATCATAGCCATAATGAACTTTTAAATAAGACTAAGCAAGATTTATTGGAAATGGATAAAGATGTTTATGGTAATTGTGCTTGGGACACATATCTAGAATATTCGTTAAAATATGGAACTATTTTAACGAAATATAATAGAGATTTTATTGAACATGAGATTCAGTTTAAAAATAATAGAGATTTTTTTGAATCTTTATATAAACAAAAAATAGACGAGGTTGACATACTCTCCCGCTAAAGCGGGGAGCTTCCTTTTGAAAGGGATATGTGATTATATGAGAGATATAGAAAAACGCGAAGTAAAAAATTGTTAGGTATTTCTATTTCAGTTAGAAAGGATTGATTTAATATGGATATGGATTTTATGGCAATTAAAATATCGCCTTTAATTTTAAATGATAAGTTTTCTGAATTTCCGAATTTAACAAGAAGTGCAGCAGGAGAACTTAAAATACGCCATTTTAGAACAAATTATGATATGGTTCGATCTTTAAAAATTCATTATAATAAATATAAAGAAATTTTAGATAATACAAAAATTATTCTGAGAAATAATTTATTAGAGAATGGGTATTATTTTGAATTTGTTCCTAAAGATTTTAAAGAAGAAAACTGTAAAGATTATATGACTAATTATAGTATTTTTAAAAATTAATTAAAAAGATAGGTTTGCATATTTAGTAGGTGAAGCTGTGCTAAGCAAAACTTAGCATTTTTCTCGACCATTAATGTATGAAAATTAAAGGAGGAATGAAAAATGATTCCAATTGAAACTTATTTTCAATTAGAAAAAACTGAAATCGTCTTATGTCCTATATGCGAAGGTAGTGGTTTTCATTATGGAGAAAAAAGTAACCACCCTTGTAAAAATTGTAATACTACTGGTAGAGTCATTAATTCTTATTATTATCTAAAATTTCCTAAATTCAATACTCCGTATAAGACTAAAGAAGAACTTACAGAACTTCTTAAACGTGATGGAATTGATATTACTAATTCACATATTGATACTGAATTTAAGCTTTGTAAAGAATGTAAAGGTAAAGGTTATGTTGATGGTAAACTAGTTTATACAA
>CAYTSC010000111.1:741-1614 GCA_964440475.1 uncultured Muribaculaceae bacterium | reverse complement strand
AGATGATGGTTCAGGAAATAATACATATAAATTATACATTCAAAGTACTGATCAACTATATGCAAATTCAAATAGTTCATATTTATTTAATGGATTTACTAAATTAACTACAATTAATAATTTAGGACTACTTAATACTGAATTTGTCACAAATATGTCAAATATGTTTTCAAATAACAATCTATTATTAAATTTAAATCTTAGTTCAATTAATACTTCTAATGTAACAAATATGTCAAATATGTTTGCTGAAAATATAGCTTTAAAAAATTTGAATTTAAGTTCATTTGATACAAGTAATGTAACAAATATGTCAAATATGTTTTATGGTTGTAACAATCTTATTTCCATTACTATGACCTCTTTTGATACTAAAAATGTTAAAGATATGTCATTTATGTTTGCTTATTGCAATAAACTCCTTAATGTTGATTTAACTAACTTCGTTACAACATCATTAAATAATATGAAAGGTACATTCTATGGTTGCAGCAGCTTGATATCTTTAAATTTAAATTCACTGGATACAAGTGGAGTAACAAATATGTCAATGTTATTTAGCGGTTGCATAAACCTAAATAATATATCACTTTCTAAAATGATAACAATATCAGTAACGGATATGTCGAAAATGTTTTATGATTGTTCTAGTATAACTAGTTTAAACTTAGAAACATTTCAAACAACTAACGTAACGAATATGGACTCAATGTTTGGTAATTGTACAAACTTATCATTAATAAACTTAGCTAATTTTGATACACGTAAAGTAACTAATATGGCTTGGATGTTTGCATCATGTACTGCATTAAAGAACATATATTTTCAAACAGCAATATTTACATCTGTTTCTTCATACTCTAATATGTTTAG
>CAYTSC010000111.1:0-731 GCA_964440475.1 uncultured Muribaculaceae bacterium | reverse complement strand
GAAATTCAACGGCTAAAACATTTATTGAAGCTAGATTAACTAATGCAGAAAAAACAGGTAATGTAGTTATTTATGTGCCATAATATAAGAATTGGAAGTGTTTAAATGAAAAAAAATAATGAAAAAACAACTTTAAAGAGATTATTAAAAATTATAAGAGAAAATCTTGGTTTTATTTTTGCTTTAATATTAATGTTTTTAGTTTTTCTAATAAGATTACCATATGTAGTTTATACTCCTGGTTCATTAACAGATGTTTCAAAAAGGATAAATGCTAAAGATTATAATGTATCAGTTGGATCATATAACTTAACATCTGTTAGAGTAGTAAATTCCAGTCTACCATTTGTTTTACTTGCTAAATTAATTCCATCATGGGATATAGTGCCAATTGAAGATATAGTGCTACCAGAAGAAACTAAAGAAGAAATGGAAATAAGAGATTTATTATATTATGATGAATCCATTTCAAATGCTAAAATTGCTGCTTTAAAAGAAGCTAATATTCCTCATGAAATAGTAAACTCTAAAAATATTATAGTCTATGTAGCTGGTGAAAATAAACCAAAGTTAAAAATGAATGATGAAATAATCTTAGTAGATGGTTATCGTATAAATGATATAAAATCATTTGGAGAATATGTTACATTGTTAAAAGAGGGGCAAGAAGTAGATCTATTAATAAAAAGAAATGGCAAGGAAATGAGTGTTTTAGTTAAAACATATAAACT
>CAYTSC010000110.1:0-1705 GCA_964440475.1 uncultured Muribaculaceae bacterium | reverse complement strand
AAATATACTTAAATTTTGTTTTGAAAGAGAGGAAAATGATTCCCAGTCAAAAGCAATTGGTAATTCCACTTTACTTTCTTTTATATTATCTATGATCCACAATGCTTGTTCTTCGGCTTCTTTTAAAGATGTAGCATAGCTATAAAAATATAAACCAACAGGTATTCCTGCTTCTATAGCTTTTTTTATGTTTTCAGTGAAATATGAGTCCATACCTATTTCTTTTTGAAATCCCTTTTGGAAGCCTATTCTTAATATCACAAATTCTACATTTAATTCTTTTAGTTTTATAAAATCTATATTTTCCTGCCATCTTGAAACATCTAAACCTACTTTAGTGTTTTCTTTTTTATATTTTAAATATATATCTTCATATTTAATTGGATTACTTATTTTTTTTGGATTATCAATTTTAGATACTACATTTATTACCATCTTTCTTGTTGATATGTTATTTGAGCTATCCGTTACTTTAAATAACAAATCATAGCTACCAATTTTATTATAATCATATTCACCGATTACTTCTCTTAGAGGATTTTTATCGTAATTATCAACAGATAAAAACATATATCTTAAGTCTAAATCATTTCCTAATTTAACCTTATATGTTGAAGAACCCAATATTAATGGTTTTATTTTATCAACAACATTAATATTAATAATAGATTTTCTCTTTTCTTTCTCTTTGTTCAAATAAATTATTTCTATTTCTTGAAGACCAATTTCATTTGTATCAATTACCTTATCATTAATGATAGTCGATTCATTCTTAAATGTCACCAAATCTTTTAAATTGTATTTTTCATGAACATTCAAATTCAGATCATCTTTAATTATTAAATCTTGATAATCTTCTAAAATTATTTCTTTTTTAATAATTACCTTTTGATTAATAATTATTATGTTTGTTATTATTAATACTAATAAAATATAAAACAATTTCTTCTTCATAAATTCTCCTAAGTATATATTAACATAAATTAGTCAATAATTATTAAATGTGTGTTATAATTTATAGTAGAAATGAGTTGGTAAAGTGCAAGATAAAATATGTCAATCATGTGGAATGACCATGAGTGAAAAAGAAGATACTGTTGGAAGAAATTTTGATGGAACATATAGCAATGAGTATTGTTCTTACTGTTTTGAAATGGGAGAGTTTAAAGTAGACATTTCTTTAGATGAGATGATCGAAATATTACTTCCTGCAATTATGACAGAAGAAAATGGTTATGAAGAAGGCGATGAAGAAGATGCTCGTGAAGCTGTTCGTGATTATTTAATTAAATTGAGAAGATGGAAACCAAAAGATAATATAACTACTACAAACGAAGAATTACCGCCTACGCAGTAATTCTTTTTTATTTATATATTATTAATTCATGCTGTGCTCTTGTAACAGCAACATAATATAAATACTTGTCATTATCTTCGAATTTATTTGGTTCAGTATTAATAATTATTACCGAATCAAACTCCAATCCTTTTGCCATATATACTGGTATGATAATCATATCCTTTTTAAACTCTTTACTATTTTCTACAATTAAAGATATGCTTATTTTTTCTTTTAAATCACTATATATTTGATTGGCCATTAAATCATCTTTAGTTATTATTGCAACTGAATTATACTTAGATCTTAAATATTCAATACTACTTAATAATTTATCAACAGATTTTTTGCCAAAGCCATCAAGCT
>CAYTSC010000109.1:0-1728 GCA_964440475.1 uncultured Muribaculaceae bacterium | reverse complement strand
AAAGGTCATATATTATTCAATATAAAATGTATAAATAGAAAAGATATTTGCTATGTCATAATAAGTGTTCAAGATACAGGAATGGGTATAAAAGAGGAAAATATATCTAAGTTATTTACTAAATTTGAAAGATTAGAAGTAGAAAGAAATACAACAGCTGAAGGAACGGGACTTGGTCTTGCCATAACAAAAAAATTAGTTGAATTAATGGGTGGAAAAATCAATGTTAAGAGTCAATATGGAGTAGGTTCAATATTTATGACTCAGATTCCTCAAAGGATTGCGATGATGTCTAAACCTTTAACAGATACACAAATGCTATCTACATTAGAAATAAAACAAAAAAGAGATGCGGAGATCGCCAATATAAAAGGACAAAAGATCTTAATCGTTGATGATAATGCTTTAAATATTAAGGTGGCAAAAATAGCGCTTAAAAACTTTGATTTAGTGTTGGATGATGTAATGAGCGGTGAAGATTGTTTGCAAAAAATTAAATCAGGAGAAAAATACGATCTAATATTGATGGATATAATGATGCCGGGGATGAGTGGTGAAGAAACATTAAAAGAACTAAAAAATATAGAGGGCTTTAATATTCCGGTAATAGCTTTAACGGCTGATGCAGTGTCTGGTTCAAAAGAGAAGTATTTGGCATTGGGATTTAGTAGTTATATATCCAAACCTTTTTCACCAGATGAAATAAAATCAGAACTTGCTAGAATGTTTAAATAAGTTAATAAAATTATTTTAGATGTCGATTCTACTTGGTAAATCTTCTTCTACATTTTTGGTTAATTGTCTCCTTACTTGGATTTTTAACATCAATTAATCGAAAAAACTTAGAAAAAGGCATAAAGTTAATGACTATCTAAATATGATTTGCTAAAATTGAATAAGAAAGATGTTGAAAATATGGAAAAAGAAAATAGTGGATAAGAAATTGAAAGTAATGAAAAAACAATTAGAGTGGATAATAAAACCAAAACATTAATTATTGTATCTATTTTAATTCTCTTAATAGTTGGTATAGGGATATTTTTATTAATAAGTAATAGAAAAGATGAAGAAAAATCCTTACCTATGTCATCATCATCGTCATCATCGTCATCATCTCAAGAAAGAAAAGCAAATAATAATGAATATTTGTCAGAGTTTGACTTTCATTTTTTAAAGCTTAAAAACAATAAACAGAATTTAATCTATAGTCCATTATCAATTAAATATGCATTAGAAATGCTTAAAGAAGCTACTGCTGGTAAAAGTAATGAGCAAATTACTAATGTTTTAGGTTCTTATAATGCTAAAAAATACATTAATAATAATTATATGTCATTTGCAAATGCAATGTTTATTAAAGATAGCTATAAAGATTCTATAAAGGATAGTTATCGACAAACGTTAACCGATAAATATTACGCTAATTTAATTTATGATGATTTTCAAACTCCTAATAATTTGAATAATTGGGTTAAAGATAAAACTTTTAATCTAATAAATGATTTATTTTCGGATGTATCAGATAAAGACTTTATTTTAGTAAATGCTTTAGCAATTGATATGGAGTGGGTTAAAGAAGTTCAAAACAGAGACGATTTATATGAAGTCGTATATCCTCATCGTAATTTTATAAAATATATACATCCTTTACCATATGTTGGATATACCGAACTGAAATTCAATAATAATCTAACAAATGCTAAAGCTGTTGAAATAGGAGCGGTTATT
>CAYTSC010000108.1:0-1731 GCA_964440475.1 uncultured Muribaculaceae bacterium | reverse complement strand
GAGATTAAAAAGGGGTTTCCTATTCGCCATTGATCAAGATAGTGATGCTATCTTGATCGCCAATGAAAAACTCGAGCAAATAAGCTCTAATTATAAAATAATTCATTCTAATTTCAAAGACTTAAGCGAGATAGTCAAAAAAGAAAACATTGAAGAGATAGATGGAATATTATTTGACCTTGGAGTCTCAAGTCCACAAATAGATGAAGCAGATAGAGGATTTAGTTTTATGAAAGAAGCTAAATTAGATATGAGAATGAATCAGGAACAAAACTTTTCTGCATATGAAGTTGTAAATAATTATTCATTTAATGAATTAACAGAAATATTTTATAAATATGGAGAAGAAAGATTTAGTCCAAATATTGCTAAAAAAATACTAGAAAAAAGACCAATTGAAACAACAACAGAATTAGTAGAAGTAATTAAGTCATCAGTGCCATTAAAATATTATTTAAATAAACATCCAGAAAGACAAATATTTCAAGCAATAAGAATCGAAGTTAATAAAGAATTAGAAATATTAGAAAAAGTATTACCAGAAGCATTAAAACTTCTTAAAAAAGGTGGAAGAATAGTTGTTATAACATTCCATTCATTAGAAGATAGAATAGTTAAAAATATATTTAAAAAGCATAGTGAAGTTCCCGAATTGGTTAAAGGAGATCCTCACTTAATTGAAAATTATAAACCTAATTTTAAAATAATAACAAAAAAACCAGTTATCGCTAGTGAAGAAGAATTAAATAATAATCGTCGTAGTGCAAGTGCAAAACTAAGAGTAATAGAGAGGATATAATAATGAAAAAGAAGAAAACAAAATTCAGACTATTTAGAATAGAAAAAATATTAATTGCAATTATATTATTACAATTTTTGACAATTTCTATTTTTACAGTATTTTCTAAAGCAAAATTAGCATCAACTAATATAGCTGTTGAGAAAGTTTCAAAAAAAATCGCTCGTCAAGAGTCGATAAATCAAAGTCTCCAAATGAAAATTAATGAATTAGCTTCTTTAACAAATATCCAGGAGATTGCAAAAGAATACGGATTGAAGTATGATAATAATAACATATTAGTTATCAAAGACAATTAGGAAGTGATTTATGAAAAGACAAGCTAATCAAATAAGATTTCATCCAATCTTCTTTGTTATACTTGTTTTTTTCTTGCTTGTTATAGCGGGAAGACTAGTATATATATCCAGTGCTAAAGAAGTAGATGGTGTAGATGTTAAAAAGTTTGCAGCTGGTAGAAATATGCAAAAAAATATTTTATATGCAAAAAGAGGATCGATTTTAGATCATAAAGGTGAAGAGCTAGCTCATAATGTCAATGCCTATACGGTAATTGCATATTTAGCTGAAAGTAGAACAACAAATCCTAAAAATCCTCAACATGTAGTTGATAAAGAACAAACGGCATTAGAGTTATCTAAACTTATTAATATGCCCAAAGAAAATATTTTGAAATTATTGAATAAAAAAGCTTATCAAGTAGAGTTAGGTCCAGGCGGAAGAGATATTACTGAATTAACAAAACAAAAAATACAAGCACTAGATTTACCTGGTATTTCATTTATTAAAGGACAAAAAAGAGAATATCCTAACGAACAATTTGCTAGTTATATACTTGGTTATGTTCAAAAAGATGATACTGGAGAAATGACTGGAGAATTAGGAATAGAAAAATATTATGATGATCAATTAAGAGGTATTGATGGTTATAA
>CAYTSC010000107.1:0-1738 GCA_964440475.1 uncultured Muribaculaceae bacterium | reverse complement strand
TTTAAATATAGATTTGAAAGCTTTTCACAAGGTTCATTATTACGCTGTAATTTTATAATTTTATTATTTAACTTGTGTAATAAGTATTTAATTATATTACTGCCAGATGCGTTGCTTCTTACTAAATTCTTACATTTATCAAGTATCATAAAAAAATGAGAAGCAGTCGTTTCTTGTAGAATCTTGTTTTTTGCCCATGCATAATAACGTTCCGATGAATTTACTAAATCAACTATACTCATTCTAGTTTCAGTTAAGAACCGCATAATACCCCGATATTCAACGCTACTAGTATTTATCTTGGAATGACTTCCAAAAATATCCGCAAAGTTGTTAAGTTCACAAGGTCTAATTGATACCTCCCAGCGATCAATAATTTGAATAGGCATTTTCTTACCTAAAATATTGATATAATCATTTCGTACAGAAAGTCTAACGGCATAATTATCTAAAATCTCTAAATTAGTAAAGGCAATCACTCTATCGAATTTACTTGTTTTATCGCTAGCTACGGTATAAGTAACTTCATAATAGATTTTATGCTCTATAAAGAACGGTTTAATTTTTTTAATATAATATCTGTCATCATATGTACTTTTATAGGAGTTGGGTCTTATAGTGTTTATCCTAATTGCTATTTTTTCATAATACTCTATAAGATTAGAGTCAAGATTTAGCGGAAATTCATCAATGTTTTCAAGAATATCAATATTATATGTATCTTTAAGGAAAATTTTTATTTTAAGCAAATATTCATAATATTTAAGCATTAATCTTTCTGAACCACCTTCGTCGATTGTGTAGTGGGAAACAGATTTTTGCAACATTGCATGGAATTTGCTTAGAAAACGTAATCTACCTTGGGTTTTAATAAATTCCAAAGCTTCCTTCTTCTTATTATAGTTATTAGGATCAATGTCCACTCCTTTTGCATATACTTTTTCGGCAATATATTCAACTAAGTTACGAAGTTGTGCCAAAATATTTTGAGATAAAAGACCTCTTTCTGAATCATCAAACTTGTCAATATTTTTGCATATAATCTTACTGGTATCTAATATTGCTTTGTCTATTTTTAACATAGGTAATACTCCTAAAATTTATTTTTTTGTTAAAATCATATATTTCAACCTTTGTTTTAAGAGATTTTATATATCCCTTAAAACATTCAGTTTGTTGCTAACAAAAAATAATACTTATTATGCCTATCTCGATCTCAAAATCCTATAGTTTCTCTAAAATGGTATTTCGTCATCTTCGTTAACTTGTAATGTTTCTGCGACAAAGTTATTGTTTAATATATCACAAACCGTGTTAATAAACGGTTCCATATATTCAGGATATTTAGTTTTTATTTCTTCATATAACTCATACGCAGATTCTACAGACTCCATTAGTATAGGATTGATATCTTCAATTTCCCCATTAAAGGTAAATATAGAAGATGCGTTTACCTGTTTATCGAAAATATGGTTTTCTAAATATTCTTTCAATAAGTCAAAAATAACCTTTACATATTCGGGTTCAAATTTAGCATTAGTTGTAAAGGTTCTTTCCCAATGTTCTTCTCCCCAATAATTTTCAACGTAAACCCCACATATTGAATTAATTGTTTCATCTATCCTATCACGCATAGAATAGATATCAATATCCGATAAATTCTTTACAGACTCCTTTTCTCCAGCTGAAATAATATTTTCTGTTTCTCCGAGTAAAATTTTATAGTAATTATTATCTT
>CAYTSC010000106.1:0-1805 GCA_964440475.1 uncultured Muribaculaceae bacterium | reverse complement strand
CTCAGATTCAACAAAGAAATAATCAAATACAAATGTTTCTCCATCTTCGGTCATATATGCCCCGATTAAGAATGCATTTTCTGAATTCTCTTCTATCTTTTTTGCAATTTCATTACATTCTAGTTTGTTCAAAAAGTCAATTATCTCTGTTTCAAACTCAGCAGCAAACTCACCCCCAGTTATTATTTCTACATCATATTTCTCAAATTCCATAATTTTCCCTCTCTTTTAAACATTTATTATATATAATTTTTTTAAATTGCAAGATTATCTTTGATATAGTACAATAAAATTGGTGAATGAATGAAAAAGTTTATGATTAAATTAATTAAAATTTATCAAGCCACTCCTCTTAAATCTCATATTTATTGTCGTCATCAACCAACTTGTTCTAACTATATGATAGAGGCAATTGAAACACACGGGAGTATTAAAGGTTTATTTTTAGGTACAAAAAGAATTTTAAAATGTAACCCCTTGGGTACATCTGGATATGATCCAGTTCCAGAAAGGAAATAAAGATGAAAAAATATCTATTAGCAACATTATTAGTTATAATTACTATTCTAGTTTCAGGCTGCTTTAAAAGAGATGATTTTGAAGGAATAAAAATTTATACTACAATATATCCAATTAAATATTTAACAGAAAAATTATATGGCTATAACTCTACTGTTAAAAGCATTTATCCTAAAGGAGTTAATGTGAAAGAATTTCCTATTTCTGATAAGAAAATAAAAGATTTTGCTGAAAATAGTTCTCTTTTTATATATAGTGGTTTATCTAAAGAAAATGAAATGGCTGTTAAATTTTTAAAAAATAATAAGAAGATAAGAATAATCGATATCTCTCAAGGATTAAAGGTAGAACACGATGAAGAAGAACTTTTCTTATCACCATCTAATTTTTTAATGTTAGCATTAAATATCAAGAATGGACTAAAAGAATATATTTCCAATACTTTTATTCATCAAGAAATTGAAGATAATTATCAAAATTTAAAAGAAGAAATATCATATTTAGAGGCAGAATTAAAATTAATTGCTGAAAATACAAAAAGTAAAACAATTATCATAGCCGACAGTGCATTTAGTTTCTTAAGTAATTATGGGTTTGATGTAATAAACGTTGATAGTAAACATGAAAAAGTAAGTGAAGATAAATTAGCAAGAGCAAAAAGATTAATTGCGGAAAAAAAAGTTGATAAAATATTTAAAATGGATATTTCTAAAGAATCAGAAACTTTAAGAAATTTAATTATTAATACTAAAGTAGAAGTTATTAATTTAGAAGTTATTACAAACTTAAGTGAAGATCAAGATGAAAAAACAACAAATTATTTAACTATTATGAAAGAAAATATTGAAAAAATAAAAGATGCGTTATTTGAATAAAGAGGGATTTAAATGTTTAAAAGAAAAAGAAGTAGAAATATCTTATATGATGATACTAGAAGAGAACTAAAACAAAAATTATTAATTTATGGTGGTATTACCATTTTTATATTGCTTTTAGGGAGTGGTTTAATATATTACTTTACTATTTTTAAACCCAGTAATTTTGTTATATCTAAAGGTATCGATGATAGATTTAAAAGACTAACCATTAAAACGATTGAAGATTTTGAACATCCAACTCACAATCATTTGTTATATAAAAGAGAGACTAATTCTTTAGGTTATTTCTTTAAACAAGATTTATTAACATTTAATGATTTAAGCCCAGATGTAAAAATATTATCAACTATTAATGAAATGTATAAATGCTTAGATAAAGTATCCGCTATTGACGTGTGTGGAATTAGT
>CAYTSC010000105.1:0-1844 GCA_964440475.1 uncultured Muribaculaceae bacterium | reverse complement strand
GATGACGCTATACCAGAATAAATAAAGAATATTAAAAAGCCAAATCCATATACAGCTAACTTAATTGCAGCAAGTTTTCTTGAATCCATGTTTTCAAACATTATTTACCTCTTTTCCAATTAGGTCTTTTCTACTATTTGTATAGTCTTTTACTAACATTTCTTTTTTACCTGATGGTTTAACTTTAGTTATTGATAAAATACCATCAATAGTTTTAATCAGCAACTCATTTTTAGCGTCTATTATTTCTCCAACTTTACCATTTATATTGTCTGGATGAACTTTTGCTTCTAAAACTTTTATTTCTAAACCATCGATTAATAAATAACTAAGTGGCCATGGATATAATCCTCTTACTTGATTGTATAGTTCTTTAGTTGTTTTAGTAAAATCCAATAGTTCATCAGCTCTTTTAATATTATAAGCATATGTTACTTCTTTTTCATCTTGCTTAATTCTTTCATTAGTACCTACAATTATACTTTTCATTGTATCAAGTAATAATTCTTTACCTATTTTTTTTAATTTATCATGAATTATTCCTGTATTATCTATATCACTAATCGGGATTTTTCTTTGACTTATTATATCTCCATTATCCATTTTTTCATCCATGTACATAATTGTTATTCCAGTTTCTTTATGACCATCAATAACTGCTCGATGAATAGGCGCGCCTCCCCTTAGTTTGGGTAATAAAGAAGCGTGAACATTAATACAACCTAGTCTTGGGTATTCTATTAATTCTTTAGGTATAATTTGACCATATGCACATGTAATTATTATATCTGGTTTGTAATCTATTATACTTTGAAAATTTTCTTTAATTTTATTTGGAGTAATAACTGGAATGTTATTCATTTTGGCTAGTTTCTTAATAGGTGTTTCTTGATTTTTTTTACTTCTTCCTACTGGTTTGTCAGGCTGAGTTACCACTAAAACAACATTATAATTTTCAATTAAACCCTCTAATACCGGAACAGAAAATTCTGGTGTTCCCATAAAACAAATATTTGGTTTTTCCATAGTGTTCCTTCCTTCTTAATCAATTATAATATTTTTATCGCTATTAATCAAAGAAAAAGACATATTAATATGTCTTATTTACTTGTTAATTTTAATATTTGTCTTTTAGCAATTAATTCTTTATTTAAGACAACTTCGGTAATTTCACCAGTATTTATCTCATATTCCATTTCGCTTAGAAGTGTACTTATGATAGTTTTAACTGATCTTACTCCAATACCTGAAGAGGCAGCTTGTTTTGCTAATTCATCAACAAAATCATCTGTAACGATTAATTTAACTCCTTTATGCTTCATCAATTCTTTTTGAATATTTAAATAGCTTATTTTAGAATTAAGAATTATATTCTTATAATCTTCAACAGTTAAATTATTCATTGTAATTATTTTAGAACAACGACCAACTAATTCAGCGATCATTCCTTTTTCTATTAAATCTTTTGGTTCCAAGTTGTGGTATGACTCATATGTTTGAGTATTATCCGTACCAAATCCAAGTTTTTTTTCTACAACCATTTGACGATTAAATGACCCCATAAAGATAAATTGAATATTTGTTGTATCAATTATCCTTTCTATACCAAATGAATTGCGAGAATTACCAATTTTATATTCTCCACCCTCCATCATAGAAATTAAAGATTGTTGAACACCTGTAGTAGCAATTCCGCCCATACCTTGAACTGAGTTTAATTTATCAGCTTCATCAATTACGATAATTCCTCTTTCGGCTTTAGCGACATTGCCATCACATTTATCAATTAAATTAAGTAACATATCATCAATACTTTGACCAACAAAACCCTCTATTGTATATCG
>CAYTSC010000104.1:0-1870 GCA_964440475.1 uncultured Muribaculaceae bacterium | reverse complement strand
TGAAGTTGGAAATAAAAGAGTAGGATCTCTCCTACCTTTAAACTCAGAATATCTTAATTTTTCGATGTACTATAATTAGTTTTTTAACTATTTCTGATGTTGGATAAAATAATCATAATTACCACAATATTCTATTATCATTTTATCCGATATATACAATACTTTATTTGCAAGTTTATTTATAAAATATCTATCATGTGACACAAAAAGTATTGTACCTTCATAATTTATAAGTGCAGATTCTAAGGTTTCCTTTGTTGAAATATCAATATGGTTTGTAGGCTCATCTAAGATTATAAAGTTACAATTATCTTGTATTAAAGCAAATAGCATTAATCTGACTTTTTCTCCACCAGATATTTTTTTCACTTTTTTAAATATATTTTCTCCATAAAACTGAAACTTATGCAAAGCACTTCGTAAATGCGATTCTTCTCCATTAAAATACTTCCTAGCATAATCGAAAATTGTTATATCTTCATTGAAATTGATTTGTTGAGGTATATAACCAATTTTAACATTACTTCCAATTTTTATATTATCACATTGATTATCTATTATTCTTTTTAGTAAAGTAGATTTACCACTACCATTTTTACCAATAATACATATTTTATCCTTATAATTAATTTTAAGGTTAATATTTTTTATTAATTCATTATTTTCTATACTTAAATTATAATCTATTATTGTTAAAACATCTTTCCCTGTTCTTTTTTCAATATCAAAATTAATTGGTAATTCCTTCTTTATAATTGGTCTATCTATTTTTTCTAGTTTTTCCAATCTTTTTCTTATGTTTTCAGCACGTTTATAAAATGGTTCTCCGCCAGGATATGCTAATCGTCCAAACTCTTCTAATTGTTTTATTTTCTTTTTTAGAGCCATAATTAATTTTTGTTGATCTTTATATTCTTTAAATTCTCTTTCAATTCTTTCTTCATTTTCAATTAAATATTTAGAATAATTACAATGAAAAATTATAGTTTTGCCATTTTCAATTAGAATTGTTTTATTTGTGACTTTATCTAGAAAATATCTATCATGTGACACAACAACTATAGTTCCATTATATTTATTTAAATACTCTTCTAACCATTCTATTGTATTTATATCTAAGTGGTTAGTAGGTTCATCTAAAAGTAAGATATCTGGATTTTTAATAATTATTGCCGCTAATACAACTCTTTTTTGTTCACCACCTGATAATGTATCATAGTTCTTATTTAATAAATAACTAATATTCATTCCGGCTGATACCTTATCAATAATAGTGTTTATTTCATATCCGCCCAAATCAATAAATTTTTCCTGAAAATCTACATATTTATTGATGATGCTGATATTTTCTGGCTCCTTAGTCATTTTATCTTCATATTTCTTTAGTTGTTTTTCTATATCTAATATATCCTTGAAACTATCATATAAAATGTCTTTTACTATTTTATTATTATAAACATTTTCTGGTTGCTGATTTAAATAACCAATTTTAGCACCTCTTCTTATGGCTATAGTACCACTATCAATACTTTCAATTGAATTAATGATATTCAATACTGTAGTTTTTCCACAACCATTTTCTCCGATAATAGAAACTCTATCACCAGTTTTAATTTCTATATTTAATCCATCTAATATGTTTTTAAATCCAAAAGATTTTTTTATATTATTTAAACTTATCTCTATCATAATCTATTAACTCCTTTAATTCAAATAAAAAACCAAACAGACGTAACCACATCCATTTGGCGGATGCAGGCACGACAAAAGCGTCATACCTGCTAATAGATTTTTTTATTAGTCAGGTATGACTACGCTAAAACATACATGATTGTGCGTTCAAAATAATTTAACATAATCATCTCTCCTC
>CAYTSC010000103.1:0-1886 GCA_964440475.1 uncultured Muribaculaceae bacterium | reverse complement strand
ACTAAACTAACAAATAATAAACAGTATCATTATAAAAAAGACGTTAGTAATTATATATTTAATTATCCTAATGTTATTTTTGGAGACACTTCAACAAATAAATTTGAAGTACCAATAAAAATTGTTGATTTAGTAGTTCAGGGTTTTAAAGAAATGGAAAATCCTACAGAAAAAATAGATTTAGGATTCAAAATTTACGTTTTAAAAAAAGACATAGTTAATGAAACAGATGTGAAGTTTCTAATTCAAATTAAAAATGGTAGTGAAAGTTATGATATGAGCAATATTATTGAAACTGAATTTATTTTTGGTCAAATGTTAGTTAATAATGTAAAGACAATTAAATCAGATAAAACAGAAAAGCAATATGAATTTATTATTCCAAATATAGCAGTATACAATGATTGTCAATATTATGATTTAGTTACTGCAATAACTAAGAAAAACGATATTTTAGAATATGGTGGAATTTATTTTGGCAATATTTATAAAAACAATCAAAGATTAATTGAAAATATTACAGATGAAGATATTAAAAAAGTTACAACGGGGGATATTGAAGGGGAAATTATGACATTAATTACCTTAGGTCCTGCAACATGTAACATTATTAACTCAAACGAATTTAATAATAAATCTTCGAATAAAAATATAACTGTACAAGATATTAATTCTAGTGCAATTGCTTCTGTTGGGATCGGATCTGATGTTACCGCGGAATTTAAATATGCCGATACTCCTCAAGGTGGCACTATTGCTACACCTTCTTATTATAATTGTTTTATAAGTAATAATTCTATTAAAAGAAGATATTTGGCTAATCCGGCAGCATATAAAGGTATGTATAAAAGTTGTTGTAATCAGCCACAGGCCTTATCTGAGATGGGAATAGCTGTTTATAATGATTTGTGTAGATGGATTTCTTTTCCTAATACGGCCGGACCAACAACAACTGGACCAACAACACCGGTACCAACAACGCCTGGACCAACCACACCTGGACCAACCACGCCTATGCCGGTAACGCCACCTGCTGTTACTATACCTTCATCAGGTAATTGTTTTGATGGAACTGATTCTTTAAAAAGAAAATATTTTGTAAATCCAACAGCATATGTAGGTAGTTATAAAAGTTGTTGTAATCATCCAAATGCCTTATCCGAGATGGGAACAGTTGTTTATAATCGCTTATGCAAAACATTTAGCGAAGAAAGATGTGGAGTTGCAGGAGTTTCTTTAGAATGCAAGGATGAACCGGGCTTAGGTTATATATATCAAGCTAAAGAAAAAGGAGTAACAAAGAATAATCTTTCTTGTTTGTTAGAGGGTGATGCTTATGAACAACACTCTTCAACCTATTGTACATCAAGTTGTAAGGAAGATGTTGATATATTTCATCAAGGATGGGGTTACAATCCTCAAACTAATTTTGAAATAAAAGCGGGGCAATATTTTGACTTTAAGCCATATGTTAGCGGGTTATTATCAAAAGAAGAATTACCAACTATAGAGCAAACTAGAAATTGTGTTTATAAAGCTGATACAGCAAAGTTTACTAAAGATTTATTTGGTAATTCAGTTCCTCTAAATGGAATTAATGATCTTATTACTAGTAGAAGATATCTAAATGGGGGTTATTATTTAGTTGCATATAATTATATATAATTCTATAATTATCTATAATTACATTATTATGTTTTTTATCTGCTATATAATATTTTTTATTTTCATTCATAATTTTTTATTTTATATATTCTATTACATTAGAATTAGCAAAAACATAATAAGCTATATCATTAGCTTTAATATTACCATTATTGATAGAAGGATTATTTAAATATTCTTCTACTAAATTATAAATATACCGATGATTTTTATATAACATA
>CAYTSC010000102.1:0-1917 GCA_964440475.1 uncultured Muribaculaceae bacterium | reverse complement strand
AAACGTTACTTATAATTGATGCGACAACCGGCCAAAATGGTATTATGCAAGCACATGGTTTTAAAGAAATAACAAATATTACAGGAATTGTTTTAACTAAACTTGATGGAACTGCTAAAGGTGGAATAGTCTTAGCAATAAAAGAAGAAGTAAATATTCCAGTTAAATTTGTTGGTTTAGGTGAAAAGGAAACAGATTTAAAATCATTTGATATAGAAAACTATATATATGGTTTATTTAAGGACTTATTATAATGGAAAAGACTATATACTTAAATGAACTTTATGATTACTATGGTAATTTATTAACCGATAAACAAAGGGGTTACTTTCAAAAGTATTATTTTGATAATTTAACCATGCAAGAAATAGCTGAATTAGGTAATGTTAGTAAAAATGCTGTTTCTAAACAATTAGAAGTAATTAAAAAAAAGTTAGAAGAATATGAGAATGAATTAAAATTAAAATCTAAAAAAGATCGAATTACAAAGATTTTAGACGAAGAACAATTAAGTAAAATTGAAGATTTGATTTAGGAGGTAGTTTATGTTTGAATTTATGGGAGACAGAATCAATCAGGCAATTAAAAATATCCGAAATATGGGTAGAATTAATGAAGAAAATATTAAAGACGCTATTAGAGAAATAAGATTAGCATTGCTTGAAGCTGATGTTAACTATGAAGTGGCAAAGGAATTTGTCAATCGCGTTAAAGATATTGCTTTAGGTGAAGAAGTAAATAACAATTTAAGACCTGATGAATTGTTTATTAAAATAGTTAAAGATGAGTTAGTTAAACTATTAGGTGAAGACTACGTACCACTTGATACAACATCAAAACCAGCGGTTTTAATGTTGTGTGGTTTACAAGGCGGGGGTAAAACAACTACAGCTGGTAAAATAGCTAATTTTTTAAGAAAAAAACATCATCGTAAACCATTGCTAGTGGCATGTGATATTTATCGACCTGCCGCGATTGATCAATTAAAAGAAGTGGGTAAGCAACTAGATATTCCTGTCTATGAAGAAGGAAAAAATAATCCGATAGAAATTGCTAAAAATGCTTTAAATTATGCTAAAGAAAATAATTTAGATTATATAATTATCGATACTGCAGGTCGTTTACATATCGATGATCATTTAATGCATGAATTAAAGGATATTGAATCATCTATTAAGCCTAATGAAGTTTTATTAGTAATCGATGCAATGATGGGGCAAGATGCAATTAACGTTATTAAGGGATTTAATGAAACTTTGAAAATAACTGGTTGTGTTTTAACAAAAATGGACGGAGACACTAAAGGTGGGGTAGCATTATCTGTTCGTCATTTAACAAATGTTCCAATTAAATTTGTTGGAGATTCAGAAAAATTAGATGGTTTAAGTGAATTTCATCCAACAAGAATGGCCGAGCGAATATTGGATATGGGAGATATATTATCAATTGCCGAAAAAGTTGAAGGTTTAATCGATGAGGATTATGCTAGTAAAGCAGCCAAAAAGATGCAAAAAGGAAAATTTGATTTAGAAGATTTTTTAGAATCAATGAAACAAATAAAAAAACTTGGTCCTTTAGAAAACATTTTAAAAATGTTACCGCAAGCTCGTCAAATGGGTTTGAATAATATAAGTGTTGATCCAAAACAACTTGCTCATGTCGAAGCAATTATTCTTTCGATGACTAAAGAAGAAAGAAAAAACCCCGATATATTAAAAGCTCAAAGAAAAATCAGGGTTGCTAATGGGTCTGGTAGAAGCGTTGAAGAAGTAAATCGTTTATTAAAACAATTTGAAGAAATGAAAAAATTAATGAAACAAATGGGTAAAGGAAATATGAAATTACCATTTTAGTTCAATTAAAAAACTCCTGGTGGACAGGAAAGAACTATAACAATAATAGTCAATTGATTAATAA
>CAYTSC010000101.1:0-1943 GCA_964440475.1 uncultured Muribaculaceae bacterium | reverse complement strand
GGAATTATTTCTTTAATTTTTTCTTTCATATTACCTCTTTATTCTAAAAAAGAAACTAGGATTAGTTTCTTTCTTTTACTTTGTATTCTTTTGCTAAACCATCTAAGAAGTTTAACTTAGCTCTTCTTACAACACCTTTTTTATCAACTATAATTGAGTCAATAATTGGTGAGTGAACTGGGAATACTCTTTTTACTGCATATCCTTTTGTTTTTTTACGAACTGTAAATGTCTCATTTACTCCGCCACTTTTTTTAGAAGTAACTAATCCAGTAAACGCTTGAATTCTTCTTTTTTTACCTTCTGTAATCCAAACATTAACTGTAACCGTATCTCCTACTCTAAACTCAGGGATATCTTTTTTCAATTGCTTTTGATTAACCTTATCAACAAGATTCATACTTTCACCCTTTCTCTATATTAAACATTGTAATCATAATTATTTTAATCAGCGGATTACACATTCGCTTAAAAAAGCATATTGATTATAACACATCTTGTTTCACATAATCAAGGTTTTTCATTTAAATAATCGAAATTTTGACTATATTTTAATATTTTATTTAACACTCTTGTTTTTTCTAAACCTTCAAGTATTTGAGGTTGAAAATCATTTCTCTCTTTTATTGAAGAAACTGCTGCAGGAATTAAATTGATTTTATTACTCTTTATTTTTCCATCAACTAAGTTTAGCTCCATTTGAAAGATAAATGTATCGTGATCATCTGGATACCTGGCACCTCCAAAGACAAAGTTTCCTAGTGAATATACGATATATTTATCTTTATATTTTTCTAAACCTTGAATAATATGGGGATGATGGCCAATAATTAAATCTGCTCCATTATCTATTGCAAAATATGCCATTTCTTGTTGTGTTCTATTAAATTTATAGTTATATTCAATTCCCCAATGGAAATTTGCAATAATAAAGTCAACAGGTTGTTCTTTTAAGTAATTTAATCCTTTTAATACATCATTTTTATTAGTTTTACTAGCAAAAAAATTATAACCAATTAAACCTATTTTAATACCTTTTATTTCGTATATATGATATAGTTCATTACCAAAATATGGAACCTTAACATCGTCTAAAGCTTTTAAAGTATCTTTGTATCCCACTTCTAAATAGTCATATGTATGATTATTAGCTAAATTTACTACTTCTATACTACCTAATGGTAAAATGTCAGCATAACTTTTAGGTCCTTTAAAACAATATTTTTTATTAGCTCTTGGTTCTGATTCTGTAAATGTTCCTTCTAAGTTCACAATAGTTAAATCATCATTACCAAATACACTTCTTACTCCTTTAAAAAAATAACTATAATCATGATTAATATTATCTGCAACATGATGAAATGAATTTTTATAACCATAATTAGGTTCTGAGCCCAATGTACAATCGCCCGCGGCACTTATAACTATTTTATCTTTAATAGTTACTTTATCTATTTTCGTATTATTGATTATTATAGGTTTACTTTCTTTTTTATTTATTTGTTTAAATGAGAAAAAAGTTGCAATTGATAAAATAATAAATATTAATAAATATAATACTTTAGAGTACTTCATAATTCACTTCCTTATTTTCATTATATCTTAATATAATGAAAAAATCTTCTTTATTGAAGATTTTTAGGTTTTAATATTTTAACAAAGCTATCACATTTTTCAAATTCTTTTTTATTTACTTTAAATGATTTTAAATATTGTCTTAAAAAATTAATTTTATCTAAATTAGTAGAAAAAATTAAATCACTAAATTCTAATGCTTGGCTTAAAAAAACTTCATTATATAAATCCATTTCATTAAAATTCAACATATTTTTCCTAGAATTTAATATATCGTGATCAAAATCTGAACATGTAGAATATTTCAAAATATTAATTGCTAAATTAACATTATTTTGCCAAACAATCGGATTTAAAGTTCCGTTAGG
>CAYTSC010000100.1:0-2050 GCA_964440475.1 uncultured Muribaculaceae bacterium | reverse complement strand
TAACATTAAGAAGCAATTTATATTTAGTTAAATTGCTTTTTTTTGATATTATGTTTATAATTATATTAGAGTAAAGGGTGATTATAGTGAGAATACTATGTATAGGACATGCATCTTATGATATAAGTATGCCTGTTGAAGAGTATCCAATTGAAAATAAAAAATATCGTATCCATGATAAAGTTGAAGGCGGCGGAGGGCCTGCATGTACAGGTGCTTATTTATTAGCGAAGTGGGGAATGGAAACATATTTTGCTGGTGTAGTTGGTAATGATGTTTATGGTCAAAGAATTAAAACTGAATTTGAACACGTCGGAGTTCAACAAAAATTTTTAGAAACAAACTATGAAGATCAAACCGATGTTTCATTTATAGTCATCAATGAAACAAATGGTAGTCGTACTATATTTTCAAGTGTATCACCATTAATGCAATTAACTAATCGTAGTTTTGATATAGACCCAGGCGCTATCTTAATAGATGGACATGAATATGAAGCAAGTAAACAAGCTTTAATGATGCATAAAAGTGCAATTACTGTAATAGATGCTGGAAGACCAACGCCTGAAGTAATAGAATTATCTAAGTTGGTTAAATATTTAGTTTGTTCTAAAGAATTTGCTGAAGAAGTAAGTGGAATTAAAATAGATTATAATAATCCGGAGACAATTGTAAATTTATATCAAAAAATGAATGATGAGTTTAAAGATCAAACTATAGTGGTAACTTTAGAAAGTAAAGGGGCATTATATTCTTTAAATGGAGAGATTAAAATTATGCCAGGAATTAAAGTGGTAGCAAAAGATACAACTGGTGCTGGTGATATATTCCATGGAGCATTTACATATGCATTAGCTAATGGTCGTAATTTAGAAACGGCTATTAAACTAGCTAATATTACGGCTGGTTTATCAGCTACTCAAATAGGAAGTAGAAATTCTATATATAAATATGAAGATATTGAGACATACGCCAAAAATATCAACGAATCCATTTATTGATATTTATCCTAAATTAGATGTTCACGGAGAAACAAGCGACTCCGTTCTTCTTTATGTGGATGATTTTATTAAAGATAATTTAAAATTAAAAAAGTATACTATTGTAGTTGTTCATGGTATAGGTGAGGGAATATTAAAAAAGACAATTCACGAGTATTTAAAAACTCATGATAAAGTTTTAGAATATAAACTAGATTCATTCAATTTAGGAACGACTATTATTAAATTAAAACAAAAAGACCTTTTATAATTGCAATAATTCAAAATCCTTATTATAATGAAATTGGTGGTTTTAGGTGAGAATAGAATTAATTGACATTTATAGACTTCACGAAATAGATGGCAAAAAATATTTAAAATTTGAGGGTTCTGAATTTGGAACTCCTAGTCGTGATAAAAAAAGAATAGTAATAAGAACAGGTCCTTTAGCGGGAAAAACTATTAATGAAAGTACATATGCAGAAAAGGATAAGTCTTTATGTGGTATGGTTTTATCAGCGACACCTATTGTTAATAACTCTGTTTATGATGATTTATACGATATATTAGATCAACGTATTGAAGAAATGTTAGATTTTGATGATTTAGTTTTGCAAATATCTAATAAGGGTGGGGTTACTCAACAAAACTATATAGTTCCTGATAGGATTTTAGAACAAATAGAAGAAAGACAAAAAGAATCATATATTGAAGAAATTAAAGAATGTAAACCAATTATATTAGATAAATTAAGTGCATATTATGAAGAAATATCTAAAAAAGTAATTGGTCAAGACTCTCAGTTAAAGAGTTTATTATCGAATATATATTCTTGGCAAAAATTAATCGATTCAGATATTTCACCAGAATTAAAAAGAAATTATAAACCTAATATATTCATTGTTGGCTCTACTGGATGCGGTAAAACAGAAATGTTAAGACAAGTATCGAGGATTATGAATATTCCAATGGTTATTGAAGACGCAAACCGATATACAATTGAAGGCTTTGTTGGACAAAGTATTGATGATATGTTACTTAATTTAATTGATAAATGTGATGGCAATGTC
>CAYTSC010000099.1:0-2067 GCA_964440475.1 uncultured Muribaculaceae bacterium | reverse complement strand
AAAACGGTACTAAATTCTCAATTAGAGAAGGCGGAAGAACTGTTGGTGCTGGTGTCGTATCTGAAATCTCTAAGTAATTAGTTAAAATAATTAAGATTGTCTAATTGACAATCTTTTTTAATGATTATAAAATTGCATTAATAAAAAAGTATTAAGTTTAAACTTAATACTTTTAAAATCCTTCTACACTTGTAATTTTTTCATCTTTTCTTTCACTTTTATATGTACCATCGGAATTTAAATCTCCTTTTTTCTCCCAAGGTTTATTAAATTCTCTAGCCAATGTAGTGTTATCATTTAATTTTTTATATATCCTTTTTCTAATTAATAAATCAAATTCTCCAATATATTCATATGCTAAATCAGTAAAGTCCATCTTAAATCTATTTAATCCATAAAAAGGATTTTCTTTTGTGAAATCACCTGTTATTCCATTCAAATCAAACGATTCAAAACCAAGGTTTTTATAATGCTCAATTAATTTGTAGAACAAATAGTAGTTTGGACTTAAAAATCTAAAGTCTTGACTAAATCCACTAATTACAATGTATGCTCTATTATTAAATTTAATTACTAATGCACCAGCGACAGTCATGCTGCTTTCATTATTTATATTTCTACTCGCTTTTAAAATATCTGTTTTGTAAGATTCTAAATCACGATCTGATTGCATTTTTCTAGCCAAAGTTTTTTCATCTGGATTTTTTTGAAGAGAAATAGTTAGCTGCTCGTTAAGACTTAATTCATCATTATATCTTTTTTGAGCAGTAGTTAAATATTTATTGTAATCAACTCTAATTACAAATAAATCAATTTGCCCTTCTTTATTAAATAAGTTGTAATAGTCTCGATAATACTCAATTCCTCTTTTGTTTTTTTCCTTAACAAATTCATAAAATTTTTCAATATCATCAATTCCGCCTTGTTCGAAAGTTAGGCCCCTTCTTTCTGCCTTATATACTTTGTTTCTAATATTTTTCTTTAACTTAGGTAATCCTTCAAAACTTTGTAAATCAATAATTGTGTTAAATCTTGGGAATTGTGCTTCAAAATAAAGATTGTTCCTTAATTTTAAGTATCCAAATTTTGCTAAAGAATTTACTATGTTTGTATTACTATTATAAACTGTTTTATAGTTATTTTCTGCCCTGATTTCACCTACAATAACATCGGGATTTAATTTCACCATTATTATTTTTCTTTTCTTTAAAAATCTTTTTAGATCTCTAGTAAAGGCTTTAACCAAAGATTCATCATGATAATCAATTAAAAACCCCTTTGGTGCATAGGCATATTTCCAAATTGATGTTATCCTTTTAGTCAAAATAAGTGAAGCGGCTTTAATACTTCCGTTATTATCAACATAACCCAAAAGACTATAATCAAAATAATATTCACTTAAAAGTTGGCCATAGTAATATGATTGATAATGGCTTCTAAGTGGATGTGTATTAGCAAAACTTTCAAATTGCTGTCTAGTTAGTTCTACAATCTTCATATAATCTCCCTTTTCATAAAAAATTATATCACATTATTTCTTAATTGTTGAAAAATTGTGCCTGAAATGGTAAACTAAAAGTATAATTGAGAGGAAAAAATGTATGAAAATAATTGATTTATATGGAAGAGAAATTTTAGATTCAAGAGGGAATCCAACAGTAGAGTGTGAAATGACTTTAGAAGATGGAAGAAAAGTAATAGCGGGAGTTCCTTCTGGCGCTTCAACAGGAGAAAAAGAAGCACATGAACTTAGGGATAAAGATTCGAACAGATATTTAGGTAAAGGGACACTAAGGGCGGCAGAAAATATTAACACTGTTTTAAAAGAATACATAGTTGGCATGGAATTGGATCAAAAGTTAGTTGATGATAAACTAATTGAAATAGATGGTACTCCAAATAAGTATCGTTTAGGAGCAAATTCCCTTTTAGCAGTATCACTTTGTACATTAAAAGCTATAGCCATGGTTAACAACAAAGAAGTATTTGAATTATTTGAAGGTAGAACAATACCATTTCCAATGTTTAATATAATAAATGGTGGAGCTCACGCTGATAATAATATTG
>CAYTSC010000098.1:1966-2175 GCA_964440475.1 uncultured Muribaculaceae bacterium | reverse complement strand
GCCATTTAAAGCAGTAGCTATACCAAAATCAGTTATTTTAACTAAACCATTTTCTAAGATCATAATGTTTTGTGGTTTTATATCTCTATGTATTATATATGAATCATGAGCTTGACTCATTCCTTCAGTTACTTGAAGCATTATATCTACTACTTCAGTAATAGTTAACTTTTCACGTTTTTTTAATAATTGTTTTAAATGACGTCCCT
>CAYTSC010000098.1:810-1956 GCA_964440475.1 uncultured Muribaculaceae bacterium | reverse complement strand
CGATCTGTTTGAAGCACTTAAAGCTTCTCTTTGAAATCTTCTAACAAATTTTTCATCACTTGCTAAATCACCACGTAAAACTTTAACCGCAACATTACGATCTAAAATTGTGTCATATGCTAAATAAACATTAGCCATTCCACCTTCTCCTATACTTTTAATTATCTGGTAACGATCGTTTATCTTTTGACCTTTCATAATCATAAAGTTTCACCACTTTCTTTCGTTAAATAAGCAATTGAGATATTGTCTGTTCCCCCGCGAAGATTACTTTTTAGAACTAATTTTTCAACTTGTTCTTCTATACTTAAATTTTCATCATTTAAAACTTTTTCTATTTGTTCTTTAGTCATCATATTAGTTAAACCATCTGAACAAAGGAATATTCCTTGGACATCTGGATCAACAACATCGAATATATCTATTTCTTGTTTTTGAGCCGCTCCTAGAGCTTTCATAAGCACATTTTTCTTTGGATGAAATACTGCTTCTTCTTCTGTTAAATCCCCTGCTTCAACAAGTAAGTTAACTAAAGTATGATCTTTAGTTACTTTATGTAATTTATTGTTTTTCATAACATAACCAGATGAATCTCCAACATTACCAAATATTAGAAAATCATTAGTTAAAAGAGCTAAAACAACTGTAGAACCCATACCATTAGTATTTTCTCTTTCTTGTGAATATTTTAATATATTCGTATTAACTTCTTGGATATTTTCTTTTATCCAATTATAAGCATCTTGTTTATTTCCAATACTTGCAAGTTTAGAAAATCTAGTGCCTAAATGAGTAACAGCTAATGAAGATGCAATTTCGCCTGCACGATGACCACCCATTCCATCAGCCACTATCAATAAATATTCTCCTGATTGATTTTTCATGATTGTTACACTATCTTCATTATGACTACGTAATTTACCTGGATCTGTTAAATAGTATGTTTTCACTTTATCACCTCTTTGGCCCTTAATTGACCACATGCTGCATTAATATTACTACCAAATTCTCTCCTAATAGTGACATTAATTTTTTCTTTCTTTAATATATCAAAAAAATCTAATATTCTTTTTGATTTAGTAAATGATTCATTACTAAATCAAAAAGAATATTAGATTTTTTTGATATATTAAAGAAATCTAATAT
>CAYTSC010000098.1:0-800 GCA_964440475.1 uncultured Muribaculaceae bacterium | reverse complement strand
TCTTTAGCATGTTCATCTTTATCATTTACATTATCTATCATAACATATTCTATAGTAACTCGTCTATTGGTTTTTTGAATATAATCATCTATAGAATCAATTAAACTCTTAATATTATAAGTCTTATTAATTGGCATTAAACTATTTCTTAACTCATCATTAGAAGCATGTAAACTAATTGCTAAATTAACTTGTAATGGAAAATCACTAAAAGAATTAATTTTAGGTATAATTCCACATGTTGAAACAGTTATATGTCTTGCCCCGATACTTAAATATTTAGGATAATTAATTACCGTAATAAATTTCATGACATGATCATAATTATCAAAAGGCTCTCCTATTCCCATAACTACTACAGAAGATATTCTTAAATCCAAATCTTTTTCAACTACTAAAATCGGTAAGATCATTTCACTTGGTAATAAATTACGAACTTTCTTTAACTTACCGCTTTCACAAAACAAACACCCCATATTACAACCAACTTGACTTGATACACATAAACTATTTCCATAATCATGTTTCATTAACACTGTTTCAATTAAAGCTCCATCACTTAATTCAAATAAATATTTAATAACATCTAAACCAACTTCTTTTTTAACTATTTTTAAATCAGTAATTAAAAAATTTTCTTCAAGTAATTTAATTATATTATCACTTAAATTAGTCATATCTTTAAATGAGTTAACTCTTTTATTATATAACCAATCAAAAACTTGAGAAGCCCGATACTTCTTCTCACTATTATTAATAAAAAATAATTCCATTTCTTCAATGTTTAAATCATATATACT
>CAYTSC010000097.1:0-2213 GCA_964440475.1 uncultured Muribaculaceae bacterium | reverse complement strand
CTTTATCATGATTAAACCTCTTCTCTATATGTCTTCATTGCTGATTTTTTAAATAGTTTTTTAGCAAACCTATTCGCGATTAAATAAGACATAAATAATAAGATTATGTATAAAACAATATAGTCTTTAAGTGAGAAAAAGTCTGTTAATTCTTTAATTGGTTGATAGACTATTATTTTATTTCTAACTAAGTAAATTAAAGTTAAGAAAGATATATAAGCTAAATTAAAGACTGTAAATAGTTCAATATCTAATAAGTTTTTTGCTACTTTTCTTGATGAACCGAGGATTCTAATTGTTGAGAAATAAATATTTCTTGATTTTAAAATTAGTTTAAGAATTAGTGAAGAAATAAAGAATAATCCTACTGTTAATATAGCGATAAAGATAACTTGAATAATTTCACCTATCGCTCTAAATTCTTCAAAATAAGGTAATCCTAAAGTTTTTTTAACTTGGAGAGTTTCATAACCTAAGTCTTTAAGTTCTTGATCTGTTTCATCGATTTTATATGAATTTTCTACATATACTGAGGCTTGATAATAACCTTTATTAAATATTTCTTTTAAATCATCATTACTCATAAATATAGTATAAATATACTCATCATATTCATTTAATCCCAGTAGTGGTTTAATAGTTTTTTTAGTAAATTCTTTAGTAATTGTCCCTTCATAATCTTCAGTAAAGTATAAATGATTAAACTTAATATTTATTTTACTTTTTAAACAACGATAGTTTTTACAAAACATTTTCATGTTCTCTGAAACATAGACTTCTCCTTTAGGAATATTTTCACTACCAATAACTTTGTATTGATTAGAATAAGGTTCACTTTTTAGAAGATTGTCATTAATTATTGTTTCAGTATTTGTTATATTGACACTTTTTAAATATGCTGATTCTTTAACCACTTTTTCACTAGTGAATATTTCTTCTCTAAATGAATCTCCTGAATCGACTAATTGAATACCTGTAACTTTAACAGTTATACTTGTTTCACTATTTATACCTTCATGATCGGCTAATTTAAATTCTTTACCAATCATCTCAAGCCCTCTTACTGATAAGTCATAAAGACCTTCATTTCCCCTTAAAATGACTTCATTTTCATTTTCTGGCATAGTTCCATAAGTAAGTTTGCCTTTAAAATTATCCAACTCTAAAACATGACCATAATATGAAAACTCTTGGTTTTGAAGCAAAAAACGAGAATCGATTGCATAGTCATCTTTAACAAGATAATCGATATTATTTAATTTATTTATTACTTCATAATCAGCTTCAGTAAATGCTTGATTGTTTTTCTTCTTGATTAAAATTCTTTTATCAGATGTATCAGTAAAATAAGTACTCATCATTACTGAATTTTCATCAAAACTCTTTTTCTTTAAACTAGAATATTGTCCAGAAATAGCTAAGATAAGAAATAAGAAAACCGCAAATAAAAGTAAGAATTTAGGGATTAAATTAAAAGTATTTCTTAATCCTATTCTAAATTTATTGAAAAATTTCATATCTTTATAATCCATCGATTTTGCTTCAATATCTGAAGCTATCTTTTTAATCTTTTTATCTTCTAAGATTTTTCCATCATGCATTTTAATTTTTCTTGTCGCATATTTTTCTACTTGTTCATAGTTATGGGTTACTATTACAACTAATTTATCTTTAGATAAGTTATGGAGTAATTCTAAAACACTTGCCGATGATGCTGAATCTAGGTTACCAGTTGGTTCATCCGCGACAATAATTGATGTTTCTTTAATTAATGCTCTGGCAATCGCGACTCTTTGTTTTTGACCACCAGATAGCTTTGAAGCTTTAGTGTTTTTAAATTTAGTTAAACCTACTTGATCAATTATACTTAAAACTTTTTTCTTAACTTCTTTAGATTTAAAGCCATTTAAAAGTAATACTAACTCAACATTTTGATAAACAGTATAACTATTAACTAAATTAAAATGTTGGAAAATATTACCAATATATTTCTTTCGATATTCTTCAAAGTCTGATTCACTATAATGGCTTGTTTCTTGCCCATTTATATACATCTCGCCTTCTTCATAAGTATCAAGACCAGATATAACATTTAAAAGAGTGGATTTCCCACTTCCTGATTCACCTGTGATAACGACAAATTCCCCCGCGTCAAGATCTAAGTTCACTTTCGTAAAACCACTCGCGACATTACCTTTATTATAATAAAATTT
>CAYTSC010000096.1:0-2269 GCA_964440475.1 uncultured Muribaculaceae bacterium | reverse complement strand
TTATCAGGCGTGCGCTCTAACCAGCTGAGCTACAAGCCCTTTTTTTAAAGGACCTACTACATTTTATAATAGTTTGTTAAGATTTTCAAGTATTTTGTATAAAAAACACATGGTGGGCGATAACGGACTCGAACCATTGACTTCTTGCACGTCAAGCAAGTGCTCTACCAACTGAGCTAATCGCCCCATCCAGTAAGGTCATTATATAACAAAATAAGTGATATATCTAGCAATTTTATGAAAAATATTGTATAATACCCTGCAACTGAGGGGTTATATGGAAAATAGTAGTGATAATAATATAATTAATATTATAAATGAAGATGGTTATTTAGAATCTATTAATGTTGTTTTCTTAGATGTAGAAGCAAATATGTTTTTAAGTGATTTTGATAAAGAATATTATGAAAAAAAAGTATTGTTTTTGACAAATAAATTTATTGAGGTAACTAAAGAGAAATCACCTACTTTTAATATGAAAAGTTTTTATAAAAACATACTACACTCTACTATATGTTTTGGTATTGATTTAGACAATAAAAACTTATATGAAGCATTAATAAATGACGACTTTCTACCTAGAGGTTGTTACGATTTAGACAATAATAAAATATATCTTCGTGATGTAGATAGTTTATATGTGTATTTTCATGAATTATACCACCTTGCTACAGCTGATAAAATAGACGATATCTTATATTTTGGTTTTTCACACTATAATCCTTATGGAGAAAGTCTTCCCCTTACCGGGATCAATGAAGGTTATACAGAATTAATGGATCATAGTAATTTTAATAATTTTCTCAATTTTCGTAAGCTAGAAGAATATGCAATGTTTGTTGTGCAAAAAGCAATTGGTCGGGAAATAACCGATAAATTATATTCAGAAAATGATTTTCTAGGCCTAATGAGAGAAGCAAAGAAAATCGATATTCTAAATGAATTGGTAACAATAATAAATAGCTCTGAACAATTATATTATAAAGAAGAAATTAGTGAAAGCGATTTTTATTATCTTTTTGGTTCTCTTAGTAGTATTATTGCTAAAAATTTAGATTTAAGTAAAACATCAACAAAATATATATCTAATATAATGACTGTTCATTTAAACAATGTGATAAAATTCGTTTTAGAGGGCTCTGATGATGCAATAGGAACAAATGAAATAGTCAAAGAAATATATGACTCATTCATTCATGATTTATTCGAAAGAGAAAATTCATTAAAATTGGAGTTGAAATAATATGTATAGTATAGTCCAATATAACGATTATATAGTTATTACATTTAAAGGTAAAAATCTATATACTATTTTCAATCCTCCTACTATAAAAGAAAGTGAAAATACATTGAAACTAAGAGATGGTTTACCAAGCGAGGTTATGAATATTATATTAAACTTTGAACAAGTTATTAAAAATAATCCTAATTTTAATATGAATAATTTTTATAATAGAATAAATACTGCTGGGATATATTTAACTGAGCCTAATCCACATCACTTAACAGGACATTATGAGTTAGAAAGTAATAATATTTATATACCTAAAAATAATTTATCTTTACTAAATCATGAATTACTTCATTTAAGTACAACTAATTTACAAAAACATGTAAATCAAAGTGGTTTTTACTTTTATAATAAGTATTCTAAACAATCTTTTTTCAAACAGATTAATGAAGGTCAAACCTCTTTATTTGATAAAAAATATTTTAATTCTAAATATGATATGTATGATTACAATTTGGCTCTTTATATTTTGAAATTAGTTAATGAAGAATTAGGTTCTAATATTGTTGAAAATTGTTATTCAAAAATGGATTTGGTTTCTTTGTTTTTAAATTTAAATACTAATAACTTATTAACTGAGTTTATTATTTTATCTAGTTATTTGGAATTACTTCCTAAAAATGAAGGACCAACTCTAGAAAAATTAAAATTAGTTCATAAATATTTAATTGAATTCCAAGGAAAAAGATTAAATAGTAATATAAGTGATAATAAAATAAAGGAAATTATTGAAGAACAAACTATGCATTTTAGATCATTTACTACTGATTTTGGTACTTTTGACTTTAATAGTATGGCTGAATTAAAAAAAGTATTAGAATTAAAATGAAATTAGAAATATTTAATTCTTTATTTTTTAGTATTTAAATAACAAAAAAGTGTTTGCACTAAACCTTGAGTTATGATATTATTTAGTGGACGGATCTTTAGCTCAGTTGGTTAGAGCACCCGGCTCATAACCGGTTTGTCCTGGGTTCG
>CAYTSC010000095.1:0-2270 GCA_964440475.1 uncultured Muribaculaceae bacterium | reverse complement strand
CAACACTCTCTAAAACTTTCATGGTATTTTGACTTGAATCGACCGCGACATTTATTTTTTCTTGGGAAATAATCTTCCCATTTACATCATAAGTTTTATTTTTATATGTTAAGATATGTTCATCAGTATCAACCGAGTATTTTCTAATTAAGACACAATTTTTTAATAGTTCATAATTATCTAAACTTAGATCAACACTCTGATGAATCATATAATGATCAACTAAAAGATATTCTTGAATTAATTTATAACCTTGTTCTTCAACTTTTTTGATAATAGTATCAAAATCTTCTAAAACCTGAATGGTTAATTCTACTTCTCTCATAAAATCTTCTTAGTAATCATATTATATCAAAATTATTCTTTTTCGATTAAAAAATTCAGTAACTCTTCTGTTTTTTTATTATTAAAAATAATATCATAAATTAAATCGATTATAGGCATATCAACTTTTTTATTATTAATTAAACTATAAATGGATTCTAAAGTATATAATCCTTCAATAGTAGTGTTTTTCACATATTCATTTAGCATTTTTTCTGATTTTTTTTCACCTAATAACTTACCATAAGTAAAGTTCCTACTTTTTGTACTAGTACAAGTTAATAATAAATCACCAAATCCCGCAAAAGAAAGAATAGTATTTTTATCTCCTCCCAAGGCCTTAATTAAGCCTTTAATATCGTGTAACGATTCAGTAATAAACATAGCTTGAGTAGATTCATTAGCTTTTAATCCAGATAAAATTCCCGCGGCAATCGCGATAACATTTTTAATTGAACCACATATTTCAATTCCGACAATATCATCAGTAGTTCTAAGTTTTAAACTATTGTTTTGCAAAGTTTTTTTAAGGATATTTTCAGTTTCTTTATTTTTAGTTCCTAATGATAATCCAATTGGATAGTTAGAAACAATATCTATTGCAAATGAAGGACCAGAAATAACAGCTAATTTTTTTGTTTTAATATATTTATTTAATACATCATGTACAAATAGACAAGTATCTTGTTCAATCCCCTTTGAAGCAATGCATATATGTTGTTTAGAATTATAGAATTTTTTTAATTCTATAGATACTGTATCGACATGACTAGCAGGCACGGCAATAACAATTAAATCGGCATCTTCTACAACCATTTGCATATCAGTTGAAAAAATAATGCTGTTATCAATTATTAAACCAGGTAATTTATTACTCGTTCTTGTTTTATTTAATTCATCAATCTCACTTTGAAAAGCAGACCACATCTTAATTTTACAATTGTTTTTTTTAAACATTCTGGCAAGCGCTAAACCATAAGCACCTGGTCCTAATATAGCTATATTCATATATCCTCCTATAAAAATATTTTATCACATTAATATATTTTGTAAATATATGATATAATTACTTCAGGGAGTGGTGGCAAATTGAGAGTCACAGAATTTAGAAATAGTCTAAATGATGACATTATTGGACGGTACGAAAAATCAATAGAAATATATGAGAATAATATTGAATTTGTTCATAAAGAAATAAAAAGAAATGGTTTTCAAGATGACAAACATCGAAGATTAATATTATATTTAAAAACAAATCTGAATAAGAAAAAGCAAGTTGAAAAAGTAATCTCAGTATTAAAAAGAAAAAGAAGACTTGCAAAAGATGTATTTTCTTATACGGAACAAGCTAAGTATAAAGTTGTTGGTAATGAAAATCACCAAATATATAAAATGCTTGAATATCAAAGTCATTTATTCGAAGAGTTAGATTCATGTGAACAAAGTTTAGCTATATTAGAAATGACTAAAAAAGACATTTTAGATGATTTAAAGAGATCATTGATGATAAAAAGAATAAGTAAACAAAGAAAACATATTGAACGTGTACAAAAGCATCATCGAGATTCGATTATGGAAGTGGTCGATTGTGAAGGTGTTGAAAATTTTAGTTTAACAGTGGTTAAAGTAAATAATGAACAAAAGAATAAAAAATGGTTTTTAAGAGGTCTAACTACAATTAGAATAATGGTTGATGAAAATAGCTATCATTTAAATGAAACGCCTGAAAAAAGATTAATAAAAAAATAGATAAAATTTATTTTTTATTTTGTTTCTTTAGTAAATCTCTTATTTCTTCTAATAATTTAATATCAGTAGGTGTTTCGACCTTTTCTTTTGGTTCTTCTTTTTTAGGCTTAACTCTATTAATAAATTTAATAATAACGAATAATGTTAAAGCAATGAATAAGAAGTTAATAATATTTTGGATGAAATTTCCATATTTA
>CAYTSC010000094.1:0-2319 GCA_964440475.1 uncultured Muribaculaceae bacterium | reverse complement strand
CTCATAAAAGCAATACCAAGGAGACTCGCTGTTGATGTAATCGCGATTATTTCTCCTAAGAACATTTTATAAATATCGCCTTTTTTCATTCCTATTGCTCTTAGAGTACCTACTTCTTTAATTCTAGATAAGAATGATGAACGAATTATTAAAAATATTTCAATAAATGATATAGCTAATATAACTATTGAGACAGTAATAGCTGATGCGACCATACTTGATCTTATGCGTGAATAATCTTTTTTTGCACTTAAATATGTTTCTTGAACACTTAAGTTTTTATTTCTCAGTTCACTTAAAGCTTGGTCTTTTTCTTTAGGCATTATTGTTATTTGATTAGCAGTAGAGATTAAACTATATTTAATTGTCTCTTCATTAACTAATTTATGATTAATATTACTCTTTGTTTCATAATAACCTACAACTATTAATTTAGTATTATTTATTTTAGTTTCAATTTTTTTATTTAATGGATAGATAAATCTATCATTATAATTAACGATAACTTCATATGGATTTTCTGGATATTTACCTCTTTTTAAGGTTATATCATCGTTAAATAGTTGATAATCATATATTCCTGCTTCAGGCATGATTGGTCTTTCTGGTTCATATGGTTTAGATGTCATCATATCAAAATAACCGAAGCTCTGATGGTTTTGCAGTATATTGATCATTTGACTCTTATGAACATAAATATTTGGTGAATTAGTATTAGACACCCCAACTAGGATGTAATCACCAATAATAGGAATATTAAATTTATAGTTTAAGTAATCTTCTTCATTGGTTAAACCAACATGTTTATATGTATAATAATTAAATGAAGTTTTAAATACTAACGCATCAATAACTATTTCTTTTTCATTATTTGGCATTCTACCATAAATTAAATCTTCATTTTTTAAACTATTAATATCCGTCATTGAACCTGAAAATGATTCTTGAGCATTGATCGTTTGCAAGTATTTATTATGTCTAACAGTAAATGAAACTAAAGAGTTACCAGGTATAATATAATCAATACCTTTTAGACTTTCATACTCTAAGTAATCTTTTACATCAAACTTATTTTTTTCAATAGCTAAGTAATCTTTATTGACTTTAACAAACTTAGAATCATCTATATTAGTAATTCCAAAAATGTTACTTAGGGCAAATAAGATAAACATTCCTGATAGGAAGAAACCTAAAAGTAATAGTTTTTTAATTATTGAGTAATCGAATACTTTTTTAAACCCATTTATTATTAAAGTTATTGGGTTAAATATTGAAGTATATTTAATCTTAAATTTATTATTATCTAACTTAGTTAAATCAAAGTTATATTTTTCATAATCTTTTTTAGTTATTTTTTGATAATGATCATCAATTAATTCAATATTCGAGTTATTATCAATTACTTCTACTTTTTCTAATGAATCAGTTTTAATATATATATTATTATTAATTACAACTACTTCTAATTTTATCGGTTCTGGATTATTACCATAGTAATCAACTTTAATTTTATCTTTATTTAATTTATCATTATAGGCAAGATCTTTTAAATAGATTTTATTATCCATTTGGTAATCTAAATCATCTTGATGGTCATTATTATAATCACTCTCGATTTTACCATCTTTAATTTCAATTATTCTTGATGAATAAAAGTAAGCTAAGTCTTTTTCATGAGTCACTAGTAAGACTAATTTATCTTTAGAAATAGATTTAATAATATTCATGATTTCAATTGTGTTTTTACTATCTAAATTTCCAGTTGGTTCATCAGCTAGGATAATATCTGGATTCTTAACTATTGCTCTAGCTATTCCAACTCTTTGTCTTTCGCCACCTGATAACATTCCGGCTAAACGGTTACGATAACGATAGATTCCAACTGTTTCTAAGACATAACTAACTCTTAGTTTGATTTCTTCTTTATCTTTAATCCCAATCATTTTTAAAACTAAAGCAACATTTTCATAAACTGTTTTATCATTAAGTAAATGATAATCTTGAAATATATAACCGATACTTAAATTTCTTATTTTATCTATTTTATTGGCAGATCTTTTCGTAATTCTTTGGTTATTAATAAATATTTGACCTTTATTAATCTTATCTAAACCACCTATTGTATTTAAAAGTGTTGTTTTACCACAGCCAGATGGACCTAGAAGCGCGACTAAACCAGTACTTGGAAATTCTAAAGAGGTATTGTTGATAACATGAATTTCATTTTTCTTATTTTTATTAAAATATTTATTAACATTATTTAACTTTATCATGATTAAACCTCTTCTCTATATGTCTTCATTGCTGATTTTTTAAATA
>CAYTSC010000093.1:0-2379 GCA_964440475.1 uncultured Muribaculaceae bacterium | reverse complement strand
TATTATTGACAAATATAATTTAATAATATATAGTTTAGATACTAAGTAAGGAATAATTGATATTTTATATCAATGAAGACTTAAGTAGTAACTAGTACTAAAAAATATATTAGGGAGGAACACACATTTATCCCAAAGTGTTCTAATCGGTGATAGGGATATGTATCACAGTGAGTAATTACCACATAACTCATTAATATATTAAAGTAGTATACGTGGTTGTAATATGATACTATGATTGGTACAAAAAAAGGACCTTAAAGATTTATTATTAAGGTCTTTTTTATGATATAATTGTATAAAGGAAGTGATTAGATGAGTGTAAAGGTAGAAACAAAAGTTAAAAAACCAATAAAAAAGAATCCTACAACTTTTAAAGAGAAAGACATTCTAGATTATGTTGATGATTTTGATTATCAAATTAAAGTAAGAGGTCAAGAGTATTTTGATGGTGATAAAGTAAAATATTGTTATAAAAATAATAATAAATATTATTCTAAAGTAGAGGGTAGTAATAAAACTGATTACTATAATGTTGAAATATCAGTTGATGGAACTAATGTAGAATATAGTTGTACATGTCCTTATGAAAATCCATGTAAACACGAATATGCTACCTTAATTGCTATTAGTAAAAAGGAATATACAAAACCCGAATTTAAAGAAGAAATAATATTAGATGATGTAGATATGCATGATATTATTAATTCCATTTCTGCTGATGAACTTAAAACATTTTTTCTTGAATATCATTTGTTGTATGATTTAGATAAATCAGAAGAATTTGAAAGTTATTTTTATAAATATTTTCCTAAACCAAGTTATGAATATTATTATAATAGATTATATAATGATTTAATTTTAGAATCAGTAGGTAGTAATTGTATTTATGAATATTTATATGATGTGGATATGAATATTGGAGCATTAAATTTTGAAACTGCATATTACATATTAAAAAGTATTGTCGAAGTTTATAATGATACTAATCATTTAAATCTTTATTCTCATTTAACTAAAGCGTTTGCAATAGTAGGTATGAATTTAAGAATAGTTTATCGTAAATGTGATGAGAAATTAAGAAAAGAAATAGATGTTTGGTTTAAACATTTAAAAGAAAATAAATTTTATGATAATTTTTATTTAGAGGACGTTGTTATAAGTGTTAAATAAAAGAGTTAAAACTCTTTTTTTATGTTAAAATAGTTATTGGTGATATTATGTGGAAGATGTTAAAACGTTTAACTAAAAAAGAAATATTACTAATATTACTTAGTTTAATATTTATAGTAAGTCAAGTATGGTTGGATTTGAAAATTCCTGATTTTATGATGGAAATAACTAAATTAGTTCAAACTCCAGGTAGTGAAATGAAAGATATATTAATCCAAGGTGGGTACATGTTATTATGTGCTTTTGGTAGTTTAATATCAGCTTTTATTGTTGGTTATGCAGCATCTAAAATTGGTACATATTTTGCTTTTAATTTAAGAAAAAGTATATTTAGTAAAGTCTTAAGCTTTGGTATGGCTGAAATAAAGGATTTCTCTACTAGTAGTTTAATTACAAGAAATACTAATGATGTTAATCAAGTTCAACTATTAATAGTAATGAGTATTCAAATGCTGATTAAAGCTCCAATTATGGCAATATGGGCTATAACAAAGATTGCTAATAAAGGAATAGAGTTTACAATTATAACAGCAGTAGGTGTTTTAATTGTAGTTTTAATGGTAACTATATTAACTATTTTAGTTTTACCTAAATTTAAAATAGTTCAAAGTTTAACTGATAACTTAAATCGAATTACAAGAGAAAATCTAACGGGAATTAGAGTTATAAGAGCTTTTAATGCTGAATTATTTCAAACAAATAGATTTGATAAAGCTAATACTGAATTAACTAATACTAGTATGTTTATCCAAAAATTAATGGCGATGATATGGCCAATTATGGGAGGTGTAATGTCTTTTTTATCACTATCTATATATTGGGTAGGTGCTTATTTAATCGATAGTGCAGGACAAATAGAACGTTTAAATATTTTTGGTAATATGGTTGTATTTTCTAGCTATGCAGTTCAAGTGATTATGTCATTTATGATGTTAGTAATGTTGTTTATTCTTTATCCAAGAGCAAGTGTTTCAGCTAAAAGAATAAATGAGGTATTGGATACTGAATCGAGCATTAAAGATGGGACGATCACCAAAGACATTAATGAATTAAAAGGATCTATTGAGTTTAAAGATGTTTCATTTAAGTATCCGGATGCTGAAGATTATATATTAAAGGATATTAATTTTAAAATTAATCCTGGTGAAACAGTTGCTTTTATTGGTTCAACAGGATCTGGCAAATCGACTTTAATTAGTTTGATTC
>CAYTSC010000092.1:0-2403 GCA_964440475.1 uncultured Muribaculaceae bacterium | reverse complement strand
GAACCCACGTCATCAGCTTGGAAGGCTGAGGCTCTACCATTAAACTACACCTGCATATGACAAATAGAATTATAGCACACGATTTTTATAAATACAATTATTTTTATATACTTTATTGTTAACTTTTGTTATAATTCATATAGAATTGGAAGGGTGAATCAAATGAATTCAAATGAACAGCCGGATAATATAAATGAAAACACTCAGTCAACGATTGAAGAACAAAATTCTATTCCAATTGGAGCACAAAAGGCTGAAGAAGCAACGTCTTCAAAGCTTGAAGCTATAACAATTGGACAACTAGAACAACCAAAGTCAAGAAAAACAACCCTAATAATGTTTGTTTTTATTGTTATTTTTATTGGAATTATTTTTTTCTTACCTCAAATAGAAAGTGTTATTAAAAGTTTAAGCGGAGCTAATAATGATGATATACCTTCTAACACAAAAATTAATAATGTACCAAACAATAATGAAAAAACACACGCTTTTAATCGTTCTAGCAAAATATATATTGATGGACATGTAATATATGATTTTGATTTTGAACCAGAAACAGGAAGAGCTTCATTTAAAATAACGAATAATTCAGGTTCTCGTTCAGATATCAACACTAAAAATTGGCATGCTATTTACTATGATACTAATGAAAAACCGCTTGAGTATGTTTTGGTTGAATCACAAACGTTGATAGCGAAAAATGAAACATATCATTATTTTATGGAGATCAAACCAGAAAATAAAGAAAAAATAAGATATATTAAAATAGGTAAGTTAACTGAAAAAGACTATGCAACAGTTGAATTAAAGACCGATGAAAACGGTGATTTATATTTCCAATGTAAAAAAGGACAAAATACATTAACATATTATTTCGTTAACAATGAATTAACAAAGATAAAAGAAGATTATTCGCAAAATAATTCTGAATCAGAAGAAGCATCAAAAAATTATTTATTATTTTTGGAAATGTATCAAAATAAATATGGGAAATTACAAAGCATACATACTGAAAGCTTATTGTTTAAAGAAGAAGAAAATAGGTTTCAATTTGAAACAACTATTGTTTTAGAAGATAATAAAGATTATAAAGCGTATAGCACAGATTATTTTAAGAAAGGTTCAACTGCTAAAAGTATAAATTTTGATATGGAGTCAAAAGGATACGACTGTCAATGAAACCAAAATTCATAATAAAAGATTTTGAGGGACCACTAGATCTTCTTTTGCATTTAATTAAAGAAAGTAAAATGGATATTTATGAAATTAATATTGTTGAAATTACTGATCAATATGTTAATTTCATCTATAATATGGAAGAATTAAATATAGATGTTGCCAGTGAGTATTTAGTTATGGCCTCAGAATTATTAAATTTAAAAAGTAGATATTTATTAAATCAAACTGACGAAGAGACTGAAGAAGATTCTGATATAACATCTGTTGAAGAACTACAAAGAAGAATAATTGAATACGAAAAATATAAAAAATTAACAGATGATTTTAAAAGATTAGAAGAAAAGAGAAGCGAGGTTTTTACCAAAATACCATCTGCATTAGAAGAGTATTTTGATGAAGAAAAACAAGTTACTTCTGATTTAACTGTCAATGATTTAATTGATGCATTTTCACTATATTTAGAGAGAAATAAGTTTAAAGAACCACTAAAAACAAAAATAATTAAAAACGAATATAGTGTCGAGGAAAGATGTAAGTCAATTAGAAACATATTAAAAGAAAAAAAGAAAATGGAATTTACTGAATTATTTGATATAATAACTAAGGAATATGTTGTAGTTACATTTCTTTCAGTTTTAGAACTTGCTAAAAATGAAGAAATAATGATTAAGCAAGAAAAGAATTTTGGAGTTATTACAATAGAAATGAAGTGAACAAATGGATAATATGCTTGGAGTTTTGGAAGGTATTTTATTTGTTGTTGGTGATGAAGGAATCACACTAGATGCAATATGTGAAATACTCGCATTAGATAAAGAAGTTGCCAAAGACCTACTAATGGAATTAAGAAAAGTTTATGAAAATGAAAATCGTGGCATACGAATTAGTTTTTTAGGTAATGCTTTTAAATTAACTACTAAAAGTGAACATAAAGAATACTATCAAAAACTAATAGAAAACCCTGAAACAAATACTCTTACACAAGCAGCACTTGAAACACTAGCGATTATTGCTTATAATCAACCTGCAACCAGATTGGAAATAGATACATTAAGAGGAGTTAGTTCATCTCATATGATAAGAAAATTAGTTGCTAAAGGATTTTTAAAAGAGGCAGGTAAAGCAAATAGCCCTGGAAGACCAAATCTTTATAGGACAACATCATATTTTTTAGATTATTTTGGATTAGCAACATTAAATGATTTGCCAGAAATGAAAACTAAT
>CAYTSC010000091.1:0-2463 GCA_964440475.1 uncultured Muribaculaceae bacterium | reverse complement strand
TCTTAGTGCTTGACTCATTAATCTTGCTTGTAATCCGACATGTGAGTCTCCCATTTCTCCTTCAATTTCTGCTTGTGGTACTAAAGCCGCAACTGAATCAATAACAACAATATTTACTGCTTCACTTCTAACTAAAGCCTCACAAATTTCTAAAGCTTGTTCTCCAGTATCCGGTTGAGCTAATAAAAGTTCATTTATATCAACACCTAATTTTTTACAATATATAGGATCTAATGCATGCTCAGCATCTATAAATGCTGCTCTGCCACCAGCTTTTTGAACCTCTGCAATTGCATGTAAGGCAAATGTAGTTTTTCCAGAAGATTCCGGCCCATATATTTCAATTATTCTTCCCTTTGGATAACCACCCACACCTAAAGCAACATCTAAACCAATTGTTCCACTAGACGTTACCTCTACTTCTAGATGATGATCTTCACCTAGTTTCATTATCGCACCTTTACCAAATTGTTTCTCAATATCAACCATTACTTGATCTAAAGTCTTATCTATATTTTTTTTATCTTTCATTTATTTTTTCCTCCACTTGTTTTCTATTGATAATATCATTTTATAACTTATTTTTTATAAAGTCAAGAGAAAAATCAAACATTTGTTTGATTTGATATTTTCCCCTAAAATACTGTTTTTGGTTACTAATAATTATGTTTTCTAACTAATTATTTGGTTAAATTCAATTATTTAATTTTGAATAAATTGTCGATATGCTTCAATTAAATCCTTATCCATTAAATTATTCGGTAAATTATCTAATGAAAAGAAACTTAGTCCTCTTGATTCTTCTACTGATTCATAATATCCATTGCCATGATCGATAATTTCTTTATAATTACTTCCTAATTGACCAAAATACTTTTCCACATAAAATAAGACTGTATTGTTATAAACTATATCTCCATTAGGATATGAGTTTTTTCTACTAGGCCCAGAGATTACATTAACTAATTTTAAATTTTCTAAATTAGTCTCTAAACCTGTCTCTTCTTTTAATTCTCTAATTGCAACTTCTTCAAATGTTTCACCAAGTTCTTGTAAACCACCTGGTACACACCATAAATCACGATCTGTTCTATGCATTAATAATATTTCTTTATTATCATTAACAACAATGATTGCACTACCATTTTGAAATAACTCCATATTTCTTAGCTCTTCTTTTAATGCAGATCGCAACTTTAATATATATGACTTTTCCATTTTATTTATCTTTCATAAATAAATCTTTATGATGAATAAAATATTCCATTCCTGAATATACTGATAAAATAGTTGCTAATAAAACTAATAGCTTACCCATAGGTATATTCCATAACATAAATGGTAAATTATTAAAGAATAACAATGTTACTCCTACCATCATAAATATCGTTTTAATTTTTCCAGCAATGCTAGCAGGTACTGCTTTTCCAGATTTATTAGCCGCTATCATCTTAATTGAATCGACTATTGTATCTCGTGTAATGATAATTACTGGTACTACTATTGATATATCACGATTAAAAGCTAATATTATTAAAACTCCATTAACTAAAATCTTATCAGCAATAGCGTCCATAACTTTTCCAAAATCTGTTACTAAATTATTTTTTCTTGCTATATATCCATCTAAGAAGTCTGTTGCTGAACCAATTGCAAATAAAAACCCAGCCACTAAATATTCAAAGCTGACTTCTACTTTTCCAATCGCGTATATTGGTAACTCTACTCCTATTTGATAAAAAGGAAATATCAATAATACTAATATAAATACTGATATGAATATCCTTACTGTCGTTATTTTATTTGGTAAATTCATTGCCTCATCCCTAACTAAAGAAAATTAATTTTATTATTAAAACTACTAGAAAAACAAATGCAATAACTAAAAGAGAATATATTATATACAATCTTAAAGTTTTATTTTCTTCCTTACTCTTAGTATAAGGAGAAACTACTTTATTTTCTTTTTTTTCTAATTTATTTTTTTGAACTATTGCTTTTTCTAATTTTTTTTTCGATATTTTCGATGTATATTCAAACATATAATTATTAAATTGATGTTCTACTTTATCGAGATCTAATCCTAAGTATTTACTATATTCAAATAAATATTTTTGTAAGGTAAATATATCTTTAAAAGCACCTATATTACCATCTTCAATATTGTCTAAAATTAAATCTTTAATATCTAAATCTTCACTTGCTTCTTTTAATGAAACTCCATTTGCTTCTCTTGTTGCTTTTAATAATGCCCCAATTTCATTCAAAAGGATTCCTCCTTACCTTTTATAATAATAAAAAAGAATAATATCATATAAGCCATGTTCTGTACCTATTACTAGGCGACAAATATTTATCTACTCTCAATGAGTTCTCTAACTTGTTTTATTCCTCGTTAGAAATGCCCCTACCAAAATTTGGGTTTCTCGCTCGTGGGGTTTACATCGTTCCACCCTAATCGTT
>CAYTSC010000090.1:0-2498 GCA_964440475.1 uncultured Muribaculaceae bacterium | reverse complement strand
GTCAAATAGATGAAAAAATAAATGTAAAATTAGAAGCTAACTTTGAGAAAACTAATAAGACATTTTCTGATGTTTTAAGTCGTTTAACTAAAATAGATGAAGCCCAAAAGAAAATAGATTCATTATCGACTGATATTGTATCATTACAAAGTGTTTTAACTGATAAAAAAACAAGAGGAATCTTTGGAGAAGTTAATTTAAATTATATACTAAGTAATATATTTGGAGAAAATAACACTAAAGTATATGAGATTCAGAAAACATTATCGAATAATACTATTGTAGATGCTATAGTTCATGCTCCTAAACCATTAGGGAATATCTGTATTGATGCTAAATTTCCTTTGGAAAATTATCAAAAAATGACTGATAAAACCATATCTCAAAATGAAAGAGCAATTGCTGAAAAAAAATTTGAGGCAGATATAAAAAAACATATAGATGACATATCAAGTAAATATATTATTTCAAAAGAAACATCTGATGAAGCAATTATGTTCTTACCAGCAGAAGCTATATTTGCTGAAATAACTGCTTATCATCCGAATCTAATAACTTATGGATACCAAAAAAAAGTTTGGTTAGCAAGTCCTACTACTTTAATGAGTACTTTAACAGTAATAAGTGTTATCTTAAAAGATATGGAAAGAGATAAATATGCTAAAGTTATCCATGAAGAATTAAAAGTATTAGGAACAGAATTTAGTCGTTATAAAGATCGTTGGGATAAACTATCTCGTTCGATTGATTCAGTTGGTAAAGAAGTAAAAGATATTCATATAACAACAGAAAAAATTACTAATCGCTTTAAAACGATTAGTAATGCCGATTATGAAGAACATCTTTTAGAAGAAAATAAAGATAATTGAACTAAGTATTAAACAGTAAGTGGCAAATATAATTAATTTGCCCTTTTTAACGATATTAGACATGTAATTATATGAAAGTAGAGTTGCTATCAAACTTATTAATAAACCAACTGTATAAGGCATTAAAACAGTGTTTAATTGCCCTCCTTTAATAATGTCAGCAACACCTAATATGAATGTTCCAATACTAACTGGTATATATAATAAAAATGTAAATTTTAAAGATACATCTCTTTTTAAATCTCTAAATAAGCAACCAACTAATGTAATTCCACTTCTACTTATTCCTGGGAATATTGCCAATGTTTGTAGTAGACCAATTATTAAAGCATCTTTATAAGTAATGTCTTTATCTTCTTTTTTTCCTTTAATATTTTTAACTAAAAATAAAGAGATTGCAGTTATTATAAAAGATATACCCAATATCTTCATATTACCTAGTTTACTTTCAACAAAATCTTTTAATAAAAATCCGACAATTGCTATTGGTATTGAGGCAATTATTATCAACAAAGCATATTTAAAATTAACCTCATCTTTTTTATCCCTCTTAAACAAATAATTAAAGAAGCTTTTAATTAACATAATTATATCTTTTCTAAATATATAAAATATCGCTAATAAAGAACCGAAGTTTACAATTATTTCGAAATTTAAATCTTGAAATATATTCATTTTAAATATACTTTGAACCAATCTTAAATGTCCACTTGATGAGACTGGTATTGGTTCTGTTATTCCTTGTAATAGTCCTAAAAATCCATATTCAATTATTTTCATAAAACACCTTTTGTAAATAGACATTTATTTTGAGTATACTTTACATGTCTATTATCTATTTAAATCTATTTAGATTATATCATAATAATGACATATTCATGCTATAATTTATTTGGTGATTACATGGAAAGATTACAAAAAGTTATCGCAGCATCTGGAATATGTTCAAGAAGAAAAGCTGAAGATTTAATTAAAGATGGAAAAGTAATGGTCAATGGTAAAGTAATTACTACTTTAGGTACAAAAGTAAATTCAAGTGATAATATTTTAGTTGATGGTAAAAAAATAATTAATGAAACTAAAGTATATTACTTACTTAATAAACCTAGAGGAGTTATTTGTTCTTTAAGTGATGAAAAAAATAGAGAAACAGTAATAGATTTAGTCAAAGAAACTAGAAGAATCTTTCCAGTAGGAAGACTGGATTATGATACAACTGGTTTAATAATTTTAACTAATGATGGAGAACTAGCCAATATTTTAATGCATCCTTCAAATGAAGTTGAAAAGGGTTATGTTGTTAAAATAGAAGGAAAATTAAATATGGAAAATTATCATAAAATAAAAAATGGAATTACTATTGAAAATAAAAAAGTCATTCCTCAAAAAATAAAAATTCAATCTTATGATAAAAAGACTGATACTAGTATTATTAAAATAAGTTTAGTCGAAGGAATGAATCATATTGTTAAAAAGATTTTTGATCAAGTTAAACATCCAGTAATAAAATTAAAAAGAGAAATATATGGTCCTTTAACACTCGGTAATATTTCATCTGGTTTCTATAGAGAACTAACTGAAGAAGAAGTAATAAAATTATACTCATATAAAAAATAATAAAAACCAACT
>CAYTSC010000089.1:0-2538 GCA_964440475.1 uncultured Muribaculaceae bacterium | reverse complement strand
GTAAAAAAACAGTATTAAAATATGCAAAATTACTATATGGACCAAGTATATCTTATGTTGATAAGGAGTCAAGAATTCAGTACGGGAATATAACTAATTTGGAATTAGTTGGAGATTTTTATTATTTTGATATTGTAATTCCTGTAATTCCTAATTCAGGTATTAAAGAATATAAATCTATAATATTAGATATTGATAATCGAGATAAGGAAATTGTAATAACTAAAGCAATTGTTTATGTAGAAGAATTGAGATCTCAAGGTAAAACAATAAACTATAATTTTTATAATTTAGATAATAAAGAAAAAACTCTTCATACTGAAAAAGATAATGTCAGTCCAGAAAAACTTGATGATTATTTAAAAAATGTTTTTGAAAACTATGAAGTATTAAAGTTTAATTTCTTTTATACAAAACAAGAAGATGGCTCTTTAACATTTAAACAAGTTAAAAAAGTATAAGAATAAATTGACTAATCAAGTTAAATAGTGTAAAATCTCTTTTGTAACTTGGTTATGGAGCAGTACTCAAGAGGCTGAAGAGGCGCCCCTGCTAAGGGTGTAGGTCGGGAATCCGGCGCGAAGGTTCAAATCCATCCTGCTCCGCCATATTTGTTAATAGAAGTCTTGTTTCCTTATGGCTGCAAGATTTTTTTATTTAATATAATAATTACTATTATTTACTCGTACCATCATGTTATATACATTATTTCAAAGTAGATCTTTTCATATAATGACTACTAGTAAAAAATCATAAATTGATATATAATGTTTTATATAACCGAAAGAGATAAAACGTGGCTTTAATTAAATGTGAGGAATGTAAAAAAGAAATAAGTGATAAGGCACAGCAATGTATTCACTGCGGAAATCCAGTTGAGACATCAAAAGAGTGTTTTGAATGCGGAAATGAATTAAGCTCTAATTCATTTATATGTGACTATTGTGGATACGATAATAGAACAAACAATGATCCGATTTTAAAAACTACTGTAAACAGTAAAAATAATAACTTTGCTTTGACAGGAATGATACTAGGTTTTAGTTCAATAATAGCTTGGATAATTCCTTTCTTTGGATTTCCTTGTACGATAGTTGGTATTGTTTTTAGTTCTAAAGGCTTAAATTCCGAAAAAAATCATTTGCAATAACAGGCTTGGTTTTATGTATAGTTTTTCTTATTGTGACATTAATTAATTCACTGGCAGCTGCAGTAATTACTGCTAAAATATTAAATTATTAAATAATATGAATAATCTTAAATAAGGTAAACTTTATCTTTAAAGTGTTCAATATAAAAACTCCTATTTACTAGGAGTTCTTTTTAATTCATATTGTTTTACTTCTAATCTATTTAATTTATTACATATATGACAAACATCACCATATAGAAGATCGCAATCACAAGCTAAATTTTTCCATTCTTTGTATGTTGCTCTTTGAGGTAATTGAAATTCTGGTGCACCATATTGATCAGCTCCAACTATATAAAGATATAATTCACGAGCTGTATAACCTACCCTATTTGCAAATTCCTCAAGTGTCATTGTAATTTCTTCTGGTTTATTCATATTTAATTCTTCCATTAAAAAACCTCCTTATTAGTATTTTATCATAAAGATGTTTTTTTACAATAAGGAAGTTATCAATTATTCATTTTTTCTTAAATTTTTTATTTCTTGTATTAATGATAATTTGTTTCCATAATTTAATGTTGCTCGACGATAAATTTTAATTGTTATATATGCAATAAATATTGTAGTAAGAATTAATATTAAAAGAGATAATAATAATTCTAATAAACTAACTTCTACCATTGAATATCTAGCAAACATTGCCATTGGTGAGGAAAATGGAATAAATGATCCTATTTTAAACATTCGACTAGTAGGATTCATCATTCCCATCATTGTGAACATAAATGCTCCGACAAATATCATTTGGATTGGTCCTATTGCAGATGATGCATCTTCTACTCTTGTTACTAAGGAACCTAATGCTGCATATATAAAATAATATAATAGTGAACCAATAATACCAAAAGTTAAAAATACCGAAATTAACTTAAATGAAATATTTTGATTTAAAATAGCAATAATCATTTCTGGATATGTAGATTTATTAATCATGAAACCTATATATCCAACAACTAACATTAATACTATTTGAGCTATACCAACAACTAAAGCAGAAATTACTTTTCCTACTATTAAGCTTGTTGATGATGTATTAGTAATAAGTAACTCCATTGTGCGATCACTCTTTTCACGCGCTACTGATGTGGCAGTAGACACTCCATACATAATAATCATAAAGTATAAGATAAACGTTCCAAAATAAGCTATAAAGTAGTTGTTTTGAGCACTTTTGCCTACTTCTTCTACTTCTGATGTTAATACTATTTTACCCGCTTCAGCAACCATGTTAGGATCTATATTATTTTTTAAATAAAACTGATTTTGATTATACTTTAGTAACTCGGATTCTACTAATTGACTAATGGTTTCTGAAAACATAATATCTGAACCTTGTTTTAATA
>CAYTSC010000088.1:0-2540 GCA_964440475.1 uncultured Muribaculaceae bacterium | reverse complement strand
CAGCCATTAAATTTGTCTTATTTTGTAATCTTCCAGCTGTATCAATTAATACCAAGTCAACATTATCTTCAATTGCCTTTACTAAACCATCATAAACAACCCCCGCAGGATCTGAATTTTCTTTACCATAAAATAATGATTCAGTCTTATCTGCCCACTCTTTTAATTGAGGAACAGCGCCTGCTCTAAATGTATCCCCGGCTATCATCATTACTTTTTTACCTTCATTATGATATTTATATGCTATTTTTCCTATAGTAGTTGTTTTCCCTACCCCATTAACTCCAACAAATAAAATAACAGTAGGGCCACTTTCATTAAACTTAATTTTATCGCTTAATGATTCTCCACTTACATAAATAATTAGTAATTCATCAACTATTACTTCTGTTAAATAATTTGTATCAGTAATATTTTCTTCTTTTACTCTTTTTCTTAATCTATCAATAAAAGACATGACTGTTTTAACTCCAAGATCAGCCATTATTAATAGTTCTTCTAATTCTTCAAAATATTCTTCATTTACTTTTGTGTACTTAACGCCTAATAAACTTAGTTTAGAAACAAATTCCTTCCTTGTTTTTTCTAAGGCTTCATCATATTTTTGTAAATCAGGGTTATTGTTTTTGACTTTCTTTTTAAATATGCTAAATAAACCCATATTTCACCTACTTCTTACAACTAATTCCATTTAATTCAACAATATAATCAGTTTTATATCTATATATTAATATATTAATGTCATTATCATCCATTTTTATGCTACCATTCATTTTATAACAATGTTTAGCTAAATCTTCAAAATATCCTTTTGATTTTAATTCCCCAAGGCTGATTGTCATTCCAAGTGCTTTACAGGCTAATTTTTCATTTTCCTCTGTTCCCTTTGTAACACATTCTGTATTTAAATTATCAACTTCACAATTATGACAATTTTTTAGTTTATTTTCCAAAGCATATAATTTAGCGGCATCTTTTAAATTATTCTCCATTTGTTCTCCTAAGCGATCTGTAGTTTTTCTACCACTTGCAGATATAATGGATGACACAAGTGCGATTAAAGCACCTAAGATAACTATTACAACTAATAACTCTACTAATGTAAAACCATTTTTATTATTCATTTTCATCACCAATAACATTATAACAAATTACCATTAAAAGAAAAAGACGGAATAATTATCACGCTTGTTTTTTGACAATATTTATGCTAGAATACAAACCGATTAAGGGGAAATAATTATGGAATTAAAAAATAAATTAAGAGAAATAAAAAAGAAAATAATATTAAATATAGAAAAAAACAAACTAGATAAAGAAGAAAAACCAAGTATAAAGGAAAATAATTTTATTAAATATTATGCACCTATAACGGATGATTATTCTTATTCGGCTTTAGCTGATAATTTGTCTATTACTATTTCTTTTACTGCAATAGGAAATAATATAAATATAGATTTTATTCAGGGTGAATGGGATATTGTTTTTAGTGAACTATATAAATTATTTCATAGATATGGTCATCTTCAATATTATGAAACATTCCTGACTTATAGTATATTTAATACTTTAGAAAAAACAAAAAACTTAAAAATAGAAACTTTTTTAAATAACATTCCCTTTTCAGGTGATCTTCCAGATATAAATCCATTCACACTGAATGTTTGTAAAGAAAACATTTATAAAAAATTGAATAAATTTCAAATTGATAACATTCACCTTTATCTAAATATTTAATACTAGACAATTAAACAAAAAAGTTGTATAATTTATTCGTTAAACAACTTTTTTATTTGAAAGGAAATTATTAATGAAAAATGAAAAAACAACTAATGTTTTTGCTTTAGGTGGCTTAGGTGAGGTCGGCAAAAATATGTACATCATCGAACATGATGATGAAATATTGATTTTAGATGCTGGGGTTATGTTTCCAGAATCTGAATTATTAGGAATTGACTATGTTATTCAAGATATAACATATTTAATCCAAAATAAAGATAAAATTAAGGGATTATTTATTACCCATGGTCATGAAGATCATATTGGTGGTATTTCTTTTTTGCTTCAAGCAATTGAATTACCAGTCATTTATGCTCCTAATGTTGCTTCAGCAATAATCCGTCATAAATTAGAAGATCGTAATATAAAATATGCAAATTTAGAAGTATATGATAAAGATACAGTTATAAAAACAAAACATTTTACAGTGGAATTTATTAATACTACTCATTCAATACCGGATAGTTTCTGTATTGTTGTTCGTAGTCCAAATGGATTAATAGTCAACACTGGAGACTTTAAGTTTGATTTAACTCCAATTGGACCAATGAGTGATTTACATAAAATGGCCGAAATTGGCAAAGAAGGAGTTACTCTATTATTAAGCGATAGTACTAATGCTTTAGTTGATGGTTATTCTAAAAGTGAAAGCGCGGTTGACGAAGCATTAGGCGATATATTTGCTAAACATATGGGTAGAATTATAATTGCAACATTTGCTTCAAATCTATTTAGAGTAAAGCATATTATTGAAACATGTA
>CAYTSC010000087.1:0-2555 GCA_964440475.1 uncultured Muribaculaceae bacterium | reverse complement strand
TTGTTAGAATAGAAAATATTATTATTTTAAATTTATTATTCATAATAAAATTATAACATACTTTATAGTGCTTCTCCTATTATTTCTTTTTCTTTTACATGAATTATTTTTACTTTATAATTTTTATTTAGTTCTAATTTTTCTTTTATAATAATTTCTAAATAATTATCAGTATGTCCAATACTATATTTATCATTTTTTTCAATTAATACTTCTAATTCTATATTTATAAATTTTTTTGCATATTCTAATTGATATTTATCTGATAAACATCTAATTATTTTCGCTCTTTCTTTCTTGATTTTACCATTGATTTGATCGTCCATTTTACTTGCAACTGTGCCATCTCTTAATGAATATGGAAATACATGAATTTTACTGAATTTTATTTGATTTAATGTCTCAATTGTTTCATTAAAATGTTTTTCTTTTTCACCAGGAAATCCAACGATTAAATCAGTTGTTAAATTAATATCTGGTCTTATATCTCTAATAGATTTAACTTTGTTTAAAAAATATTTAACATCATATTTTCTATTCATACTTTTCAATATTTCATCTGAACCATTTTGAATGGGTATATGTAAATGATTACATATTTTATCGTTTACTTTTAATTCGTGTAAAAACTTATCATTTATCTCAGTTATTTCTATTGATGAAATTCTAATTCTTTTTAAATTTTCTATCTTGCTTATTTCTTTTATTAAGTCTACTAAATCTTTATCGTCATCTAAATATGAACCAGTATGAATACCAGTTAAGACTATTTCTTGATGAGAATTACATAAGTTTTTTATTTCCTCTACGGCTTCTGTGAATTTTTTCGATCTTACTTTTCCTCTAACATAAGGAATAATACAATATGAACAAAAGTTATTACAACCATCTTGAATTTTTACAAATGCTCTTGTTTTAGAATCGTATTTAGTTACGGACATATTTTCAAAGTTTTCTTTTGTTAAGTCTTTAAAGCTAATTATTTTTTTATTATGTTTTTTATATTCATTAATTAGTTCTACTATTTTAGTTTTATCATAATTACCAATGATTATATCAGCATCTATTTTATCTAAGTATTCTTTTGAACTTTCAGTAACACAGCCACATACTACAATTATAGCTTTTGGGTGTTCTTTTCTAGATTTTCTTATCATTTGCATTGACTTAGAATTAGCCTGATTAGTTACTGTACACGTATTTATAATAAATATGTCAACATCTTTTTCGGAAAGAGAAAAATTTGATTGAAGAAGTAACTCTTTCATCATTTCAGTTTCATAGTTATTTACTTTACAGCCCAATGTTTTAATGTTGAATTTCATATTTACCTCTTAAAAAAAGCCTTATAGGCTTATTTATTTAATTCACTTTGTAGTTTTTTTAATGCATCTAGAAAATCTGTTTCTTTTTCGTAACTCATCATTTGTACTTTTGGAGATTCTTTTTCTAAAGGAGGTGTTTTTTTAACTGGTGTTGGTTCTTCATCTAAGTTGATTTTTTTAATTTTTACCTCGAAGTTTTGATAATCATCTTGAAGATCTTCAAATTTTATTTCTTTGCTTTTTTCTAATAATTCTTGATATGAAATAATCGCCTTATTTTCTTGTTCTTCTTCATAATTAGTTAAATGAATAGTTTTGGGTTCTTCCTCGCTAATTTTCTTAGATATTTGTTTTAAGTCTAAATCCAATTCTTTTTTTACTACTTCTTCTGGATTTTCTTCTTTTACTTTAATTAAGTAATATACTACTAATAATAAAATTAACACTAAAAACACTAACATCATAATGACATAGTCTTTCCAAGTTAATAAGTGAAGAAAACCACCTAAGTTATAGGCTAAGTTTTTAATCATAGCTTTCACTTCCTTATGAACCTATTGTATCATATTTAACATTCGACACTACATCAAATTAGTAAATTTACAAATTGGTTGACAATTATATTACCAAATCGTTTTACAGTTTGTCAATCTTAAGATTAATCAATTGTTGTAAAATATCGATATTCTACATCATTAATTTTATATGAAATATCGATTTCTTTAAATCTGTTTTCCGTTTTAATAATTATATTTACATTATCAAGGTCATATGTATATAGTTTTTCTTTTCCTTCTTCTTTAATTAAAGGTTCTTTGGTATCGATTAATTCAATTAATTGACGAGGGTTTAAATATTTTGTTTCTATGTCCTTAAATAGTTCACTATTTAAGGTTTCTTCTTTACCACTAGTATCATATACTTCGTCATTTTTAATAGAGTAAGAAATTCCTGGCTCATTATTTATACTATAAAGACCTGTTGTCATATTTCCTCTTTGCATTTGGATAATTATATATTTTGTTTCCCCAATTGTTATTTGACTCAAAATTGTATAGTCACGATACATAACTAGTGCTTTCATTTCCGATAAACTTAAATTTTTTTGAGAACTGCTTGATGAGGAAGATGAGCTACTACTATTTTTATCAATAGGAGGCCTTCTATTTGATTTTGATGACGCTATACCAGAATAAATAAAGAATATTAAAAAGCCAAATCCATATACAG
>CAYTSC010000086.1:1174-2576 GCA_964440475.1 uncultured Muribaculaceae bacterium | reverse complement strand
ATTTAAATACGGTAGAAAGTTTTTTGCAAACATATAAAGGAACGTTAGATTTAATTAATTTTAAAACAAAAGAAAAATGTAATGATTATAAAAACGCAAAAATTGAAAATGTATCTTTATCATCTGCAGACATGAAAAACATTTATAAAGATAGCAGTTTGCAATTATATCAAAGAGAAAAAACATTTCACAATTATGATAACATAAGTGATTATAATAATGAAGTTTATGTATATTCTCCAGATGATAATAGTAGTTATACAATATCTATTTCTAGTATAAATAGTTTGAGTCATTACCAAGAACTTTATTCTGATTTAGGTGATAAAAAAATAGAACAGGTTACAAATGCATATTCAATTTCTAGCAATTCGTCAAAAATATATATCTATTTTCCTAAATCAAAAGTAAATGCTTTGGATAGTGATAGCATATTTTATGCATCAGAATGTTATGTAAATGGTGAAAAGAAATATTATATTGAAGATTATTTCGGATTAGATTCAATTATAAAAATAGGAAGTATTGGAAATTATTATATGGCACAACAATATTCGCTGTGCGATACTAATTCTGAAATTATTTTTGCACTAATAAAAATAAGTAAATAATTTAAAATATTAAGTACATTCTTTATGGCTATAATTTCCTAAATGTACAAAAAACCAAATAAAATATGTATATTATAAATTTAAAGTTAAACCAAATAAAAATTAACGAAATAATATGGGTTATGTACAAATAATCGTACAATTTCGCAAGTGCGAAATAAGATTTGCCACCTCATAAGTTATTGTATAATAAGGAAATTTATGATAATTGGTGGCATCCTCTTATGCCCTTATATTAATATAGTGGGTTTTTATTTGGTTTTTTGTACATAAATTATGAAAAAAAGCTAAACATTTTGTTTAACTCTTTCAAATAATATAAGTGAATCAATAAATTTATTGTTTTCAATAATCATCATTAAATTAAGATTTAAATCTTGGAATTTAGTTAATATTAATTCTATTGTTTTTCTATCTTGTGAATAGTTTTTAGTTAGTTCATTATAAGAAAATATTTCATAATCTTTTTCTAAATTTAATTTATCAATATCATTTTTAGTACACATACCTAAATATTTAATATTCTTATATTTGTCTTTAAATTTATCTAAAAGATACCCTGATATGTTATAAAACTTGTTTTGTAAAAATTCATTATTAAAATTAATGTTTTCTATTTTAACATTATAATTATCATCAATAGATACATCTATAAACTTAATAAATGAGCCTATAACTTCTTTTTTACCTTCTCTTGATAAAATATTCCATATAGGATTAATTCCTTCGATATTTCCTATATTGACTGGGAACACCCCGAGAACAATATCTGGCAGGTTACGGATGAATTT
>CAYTSC010000086.1:0-1164 GCA_964440475.1 uncultured Muribaculaceae bacterium | reverse complement strand
CTTTGTTAAAAGTAAATGTAACATTTGATTCTATTTTACTTTTCTTTTTCTCTAATTCTTTTCGTTCGGATGCTAGTGAATTTAATCTATTAGTTAAGGTATCTGATTGAATTTGACTTGTTAAATAATAATCTAATAATTTATTTTCATCCTTTTTGATTTTAGTTAAAGCACCTTTAATCTTTTCAATATCTTCTTTATTATCAATTATAGGAAAGTTAAGTGAATAATTACTTAATAATGCTATACTAGATAAATCATTTAAAATATTAACTAATTCTTTTTCTATTTTACTGGCATTATAAACAATTCCTTTTTTACTACAATTTTTATTAGTACATCTAACATAATAATTATATTTTTTCTTTTTATTTTGATATTTAACAGTGAAAAATGAATTCATTAATTCATGGCATTCAGGACATCTGATAACTCGATGAAAGATATGAATATGTTCTCCATAATTACCATGACTATATTTATCTTTTTCATAAAATGCAAGATAATCAATTTACTAATGCAAGAAATTAATAATATTTATTATACTTTTGTGTTATTATATATTAAAGGAGGACTTATGAAAAAGTTAATCGTTTTACTATTTGCTTGTGTTTTGCTAGTTGGATGCGGAAAGAACAATAATGATGATGATGTAAATAGTAGTAATGACAAGAAAAATTCATCAGAGAATGTTACAGAAAAAGTATTAAAGAAAGGAGAAAAAGTTAAACTTGACGGAAAAAAAATAATGGCCTTCCATCTAATGGAAGATGAGTTTGTATTTCCAAAAACAGGCGAATCTACTAAAAGAGTTTTTAAAGATGACAAAGATATACCAATAACATTTGATTTAAGTAAAGGCTTCGACCTTGATTTTCAAGGTGTTTGGTATGAAATTGATGAAAACTACGATTATAAAAAGGTGGCCACAACTAGTGATGATTACAAATTTGAAAAAGGTAAAGACTATTCCTTACAATTATACTTCTTGCCAAAAGATGGTTATGAATTGGTAACAAGATCAGAAATTAATAATGACGATCTATTTTATAAATCGTTTTTATTAGTTGTTTTTATCAATCGATTTTATCAATCGGTTTTATCAATCGGTTTTATCAATCAGTTTTATCAATCAGTTTTATCAATCAGTTTTATCAATCAGTT
>CAYTSC010000085.1:0-2663 GCA_964440475.1 uncultured Muribaculaceae bacterium | reverse complement strand
CCTCAATTTGCTCATCAGGAGTTTTTTCTATAAATGTTTTTTCTTCTCCTTTATGTATAATTCGAGGTATAAATGTTGCACCAAAGACCATTAATAAAATAATTATTGTTGCAATTCGAATAGATTTTTCATTTAAAGCTGACTCTAATTCAAATTTAAATACTTTTAAAATGTTTTTCATATTAATTACCTCTTTCTAAATAAATGAATATTTGTTCTAATGATGGTTCATAGTAGCCAAATGATTCTATTTTAAATTTTAATTTAAGTAATTCACTTAATAAATCATTAGAAGTCTTGTTATTTAAACACTCAATAATCAAATTATCTTTTTCTACTTCTATACTTATATCTTTTATTTTAGATAATTCTTTCTCTTCTTCTTTAACATGTAATTCTTCTAATTTTATTTTTATTTTATTTTTACCTAATTCCCTTTTTATTTTTTTTAAGTTGTCTGAAAGAATTATTTTTCCATCTTTAATGAATGTTACATCATCACAAAACTCTTCAACATGAGACATTTGATGTGATGAAAATAAAACGATTCTTTTTTTAGCGATAAACTCTTTTATAATATCTTTTAAAACACCGGCATTTACTGGATCTAATCCTCCAAATGGTTCGTCTAAAATTAGCATGTCAGGATCATTTACTATTGCTTGGGCAATATAAAATTTTTGTTGATTACCTTTACTTAAATTTGATAATGGTTTATTTTCAAATTCTTTTAATCCCATTTTTTCGATTAGTGAACTGGATTTCTCCATTGCTTCTTTTTTATTCATTCCTTTTAATTCAGCAAAGTAAGTAAGTTGCTTTAATAATGATATTTTTTGATACATACCTTTTTCTTCTGGTAAATACCCTATTTTATAATCTTCTCTTTTAAATGGCTTACCATCTATTAACACTTCTCCGCTATTGGGTTTAAAAACATCCATTATTATTCTAATAGTAGTAGTTTTACCCGCTCCATTTCTACCTAGAAAACCCATTGTTTTTCCTGATTCAATATTAAAAGAAACATCTTTTAATATATTTTTATTTCCAAAACTTTTATTTATGTTTTTTACTTCTAATTTCATGTATCCTCCTTTATTATTATAACATATTAACGTAGGTTTCTATATACCACACCCGGTTTTAAAGTAACTCCTTTTATTTTAGCTAATTCATCAATTGTTACAAAAACATATCCTTCACTTTCTAATTTTTTTATTGCTTTTATTACTCCATTTGTAGTCGATTGATATATATCATGTAATACAAATATTGCTCCATCATATACATTTTTTACTATTTGATCATAAACTCTATTTTCACTTCGATATTTCCAATCTAATATGTCAACATTCCATAAAATAACATGCTCTTTAACAGATGACTGTAACTTTTTATTAAAGCTGCCATAAGGCGGTCTTAAACAGTTATAATATGATCCCGTTATTGTATTTAATAATTCTTTTGTTTTTATTATTTCATTATCCACTATGTTTTGTGAAACTCTAGTAAAATTTACATGACTATATGAATGACTACATATTTGATGACCATTATCAAATTGTCTTTTAATAGTATCTGGATATTGTCTTGCTCTTGATCCTAAAACAAAGAAAGTCACTTTTGCATTAGTATTATTTAATTCATTTAAGAAATTATCAGTATTAGATGCTGGCCCATCATCAAAAGTCAGAGCAATATATTTTTTACTATCACTTATAGGTTTATATGATGAAGTTGATTCTTTAGGAATGTCATCTTTATTTTCTATGGGTGGTTTTTCTAATTGTCCATATTCCTTTGGTATGTATTCATCGTTTATTACATCTTTTAATGATGAATAAGAAATAGATATATTAACTTCTCCCTCACTCCAAGTAAATACTTGTAATGGTTCGATAAAGATATTTAAACCATTTTTATCTAATATAAAATGTTGAAAGTTTTTTAAATCAGGTTTTAAACCTTCAAAATTTATATATTTTTCTTTTATGTTTTTATTTTTAGCATAATCCTTAATTTGGATAATTGCATTTTCACTTAAATTTTCTAAAAAATCTTTATTTTTAAATAGATAATCTAAATGTATTTCTTTATTACTAGTCTTATCAAAATAATATGAGTAATCTTTTCTCTCTTGATGATTACCACCTAAAAATGAACATATTATAAAATGATAATGCTCAATATTAGCATAATCTACTTTTTCATAATTAATCAATAATTCATATGGTATTTTACTTCTGTTTTTTTTAGCAAGTGATATAAATGATTCTTTTTCAAACTTTATCATCTTGTCAATTCTTACTTTTAATAAAGGGCTTACATGCTCTGGATTAAATACTGTTATCTTATATTTTTTTTCTTCTTGTTTTTCTTTTAATTTCGGAATATATATTATTCCCAATATAACGATTATTACTGATATTATTGGTACGATTATTTTTTGTTTCACAAATCCTCCTCATACATTATATTTATATCAACATTTCCAACTATACCCGGAATTTTTCCTTGATCGGTCATTTGCCAAATATAATATTTGCCTTTATATGTTGTTTCTGTTGTATAATGCGCAAGCCATACGGGATAATCTTCAATATTCCAGATATTCTCTAAATATGATTTACTACTATAATTCATACCTTTATAACCATGTT
>CAYTSC010000084.1:0-2737 GCA_964440475.1 uncultured Muribaculaceae bacterium | reverse complement strand
GCATGGACTTTCCTCTACATATTAACTTAATGCAGCATTTGTCCTGATATTATTCTTCTTTACCATATACTATTTTCTCTAAATTAGAGATTCTTTTTAGAAGGTCGATATTTGTTGGTCCAGAAGTAACTTCTGTTTCTGAAGCCGCTGCTAATTGTTCTTTTAAGTATCTTATTTCTTTTTTTAATATTTTATTATCCTCAGTTAATTCTCTTATTTCTTTTTCTTTAACCTTAATAACATTTAAAAGTTCGCTATAGTCTCTAATCGCCATGTCTAAATACTTATCTACTTCTACAGGATCATAACCGTTTGCAGATTGGTTAAAATCTTTTTCTAAAATATCTTTAGGAGTTAAAAACAATTTCTCACTATACACTTTAATCACCCTTCTTACTTGTTAATTTTATAATCTTTATCTATTTTTGTCAAGAATACTAAAATAATTAAATAACGTTTAAAATACCAGCTAATATAAGTAAAATTATTACTATGACTAAACCAAAAAAGAAACCACGACTATTGCCTATTAATATTTTGATCGCATCACTTTCTTTTTCGGTTTGTGGTTGTAATATAAAAATATCTTTATTTTTATTACTTTTTATAACAAACCAATAACCAAGAGATGAATTTAATTTAACATGTCTTTCTAAAAAGATAGTGTAATAAGGATAAATATCCATCTTAGCAAGCGTATATGGAACCGGAGTCTTATGACGCTTTATATAGATATAACCATTTTCCACTATATTTAACTCAATACTACTTTCAATATAAATATTTTTCTTAAACAAAAAGTTTTTGTACATTTGAAAATATTTTTTAATACCTAAACCTAAATTGTTTGTCTGTGGAAAAAATATATAATCTTGATAATTATTATCATCTATTATATTTTGATTTGGTTCTTGAAGTTTTAAATCATCTTTAGAAAGTTTTCCTTTTTTAAACAACTCAGAAAAAATACTATCATCTTCATTAATATCGTATTCTAATTCTATATCTTTTTTTAAATCTTCATCATATTTACGATATTTCATACTAACCTGCTCAATGAATTACTTTTAATAAATTCATTATAATCAAATATTTCCCCACCGTCACCAACCATTGTTTGAGCAACAATGAAGGCTTTCTCATGAGATTTATCAAGTGGCAAATCAATTTTATAGCCATTGGTAGTCTTTATAATAATTCTCCTAGCCACCTCAGAAAATGTACCAACAGTTGGTTTTACAGTAATATAACTATCTTCGTATGTTAAAGCATCAATTAGGATAATGTTATTATTAATTTTATAAATCACTGTTGTTTCAACTGATTGATCATTAGAATAACTTTGTTCATTTAATAAAGATTGAATATTTTCATCATAATCAACAACAAATGCATCTTCTCCCAATAGATTTGTAGCTAAAATCTTGGCCATTTCATGAGAATTTTCACCAATTACAAATTGAACACTATCTGAATCAACAAGATATCTATCACCATCTTTTGTTATTGTAATGTAATCTTTATTCATATATTATTCTACCTCCATATAATATTAATACATATATTATACCATTAATACTTAACATTTAATTAAATATTTCAAGTGGAAATATCATTCCATTTATTGTATACTTATAATGGTGATATAAATATGAAATATCCAAATAAAACAAAAGATAAATATACAAAGAATATCACCTATGCTAATCGTGGTATGAACTTAGAGAGTTTAATCAATGAATCAAATAAATATTATTTAGATATTGATAAAGCTTTAATCTATAAGAAACCCACTGATATAGGTATTAATAAAGTTAATTATAAACCTAAATTAGTTATTAAAGATGCCTATTTTAAATCACCATCTACATTAGACTATAATGGAATATATAAAGGTAAATATATTGAATTTGATGCTAAAGAAACTAAATCTAAAACATCATTTCCTTTAAGTAATATTCCTACTCATCAATTAACTCATTTAAAAAAAGTTATTAATCATGGTGGAATAATATTTTTAATAATAAGCATTAATAATGAAGTTTATTTAATACCAGGAAATAAGCTAGTTGATTTTATTGATTCTAATGAAAGAAAGTCTATTCCATATACTTATTTTCAAGAAGAATGTTATTTAATTAAATTAGCATATAATCCAATAATAGATTATTTAAAGATAGTTGATATATTAATAAAGGAGGCCAATTATGTCGAAAAAGAATAAAAAGAATACTAAAAAGAATAAGAAAATGGCTGTTAAAACCAAACCTTCCCCTTCTAAAAAGAAGAAGGTTACCAAGAAAAAAGTTAATAAAAAGAACACTAGAAACAAATATAGAAAAAGTGCTAAATATAGAAAAAAGAAAGTTCGTAATTATTTTCTAATTACAGGGATGATTTTTTTAATATCGATGTTTGTTGGTTTAATTACATTTGCTTCTTATGTTATTTTTACAGCACCTAAGTTTGATGAAAAACAATTTTATAATTCAGAATCTACAGTACTTTATGATTTAAATGGTAAAGAATTTGCTAAATTAGGGAAAGCAAAAAGAGAATTAATTTTTTATGATGAATTACCTCAAGTATTTGTTGATGCTTTAGTGGCCACTGAAGACTCAAGATATTTTCAACATAATGGGTTTGATATAGCGAGATTTACTAAAGCTACTTTCGGTCAATTAAAAGGTCAAAGTGAAGCTGGTGGAGGATCTACTATTACAATGCAAATATCTAA
>CAYTSC010000083.1:0-2738 GCA_964440475.1 uncultured Muribaculaceae bacterium | reverse complement strand
GGTATGCCAGAGATAATAACCACTATTGTTTCAAGTAAAAAAGGTGAACAAGATATATTAATTGGTAACTTAATTGGTAGTAATGTCTTTAATATATGCGTAGCAATTGGCTTTCCAGTTGCATTATTAGGAGGTATATCTACCAGTAACTTTACTTATTTAGATATATTTGTTTTTATAATGTCATCAATAGTTTTATATTACTTTGCTAAAAAAGACCATAAAATATCCCGTTTAGAAGGTATTATATTAGTAATATTATTTGTTATTTATTATACTATCTTACTAATTACTGGATTGTAAAATACATAATTACAGGTGAATGATCACTATAGTCGAAGTTGAATAACGATTCAACTTTTTTTATTTTTAGATTTTTTGAAACTATAAAGCCATCAATTATATATGTTTTAGAATCCTTAGTATACGGAAATTCAGAGGTTCTAAGTGTTCCTTTATTTGGAAAGAACATTTTAAAGTAATCCATTAAGTTATCTTTTATCACAGATATCTCTTCATTAAAATCTCCACCTATGATTACGTAGTTACCTTTTTCATATTCTTTTTTTGCTAAATGAAATATATATTTCATTTGTTTTATACGAAGATCACGATACTTAAGATATGCAATAAAATGAATATTAAAAATTATTAAATTTTTATCATTTATTTTATATTCACTCATTATTTTATTTTTATTTAATAAAAGAAGATTTGCTTTAATGTTATTAACTTTATATGGTGTTGTTATTTTATAATGAGTTCCCTTTATTTTAGAAAAAGATGCATTACCTGTATTAATTGTCTTTGAATGTGAATAATATATTGAGTTGTATTCAGATAATTCATCTACGAATATTCTATATTGATTTAAACTTATTTTACTACCATTTTCCTGAGTTAAAATAAAATCTGGATTAATCTTCTTAATTAGTTCTATTTGTCCTTTAAAGTTCATATAAATGGTTTTTCTAGACACTTTTAAACCTTTGTAATATTCTTTATTATATTTACCATGCCCTAAATTATAAGTTAAGATTTTATACATATATCATTCCCTATATTTTATCTTTTTTACAAATCTAGCTATTTCTGCTTGTTGATTATCAATATTATATTTATCACTTTCAAAAATAACTAAATCTCCTTGTTTTATTTCTCCGACTATATCTATTTTTATTACAATGTAAGTTTTACCATTTTCCCCTACTATTTTACCACTAAATTTATCATATTCTAAGACCTTGCCCTTGATTTTCATGTTCAAAACCTCCTTCATTTATCATTTCTATTTGTTTATTATAAATATTAAAGCTTTCAATTACATTACCTTCTTCATCATAAGCTATATAACTTTCTTCATCTACAACTAACTCTTTAACATTTTCATATCTTTCCATTTTAGGTAGTAAAATATCTCCAAATTCTTCATTATTTAAAAGTCCTCTAATCGCTTTTAATTTACAAATTCTTTTAATTATTTCTTTTTTATCCGTTAATTTTATTGCTTTCGATTTTAAAATATCATATCTTGTAACTTTATCCCTACCAAATATAATTTCTTTTTTATTTTTAGAACTAGCTATAAGTAATGCCCCTTGCTTAAAGTCAGTATAAATATCTTTTGTTTCATTGAAAAAATCATTTTTCGATAAATCAACACTTTCTAATGATGAAGACTCCATTACTATCGCTTTAGCAATTACTACGTTTTCAATTGGATATTCATCATCTTTAGTTTTTTCGATCATCATATTAGCAATTACCTTAGTTGCTGTCACTAAATCTTCATCTGTAATGACATTCGGCTTTAATGAATATCTAAGTTCATTTAAATAAACTGTATTTCCATTTCTAAAACCAACTATTTTTGAAACGATCTCTCCTGATACCGGATCATGATATCTAATGTTAATTCCATTTTCATCTAGTAATGCATAATTAAATAACGATTCTCCTCCACCGCCTACTCTTGCACATGATCCAGTTCTTTCTCCCAATGTTATGTTATCTACATTTCTTGTATCGCCTAAAACTACTCGTACACTTCTTTCTCCTAAGGTGATATTCTCATCTATAGGTGGCACTGTTATGCTTTGTCTTTCATACATTTTTCTTAATAGTTGTGGAACCAATTCAAATCTTTCTTGTTTTTTTATATTAGCTGAATTTGGACTTGGATTTTTCCTATAATATGCAAAGTTTTCAGCATCAAATAATACATGATATTTTGATGCAATAGAGCCATATAATTCAGCATAATCGAGTATTGATAATAAACTAACATTATTGTTTTTTTGTAAAACCGGATAATACTTATAGAAGTAACCAATTAAAGATGAAATGATCATTTCATCGAAAAATAAATCCGATTTTTCTAATAACGAATCAAAAGTATCCTGCCAACCAATGAATCTATATTTTGATAAAATATCCATTAAATCACTAAATAGTTTTTCATCATTAAATAGTTTTTCTTTTAATAAATTAATATCTAATTCTGCTAGTATCTCTACTATGTGTTGTTTATCTAAAGGTTTTACTTCCAATATATATTTTGCATCAGCATCAAATTTTACTAGTTCTCCAAAATCATTTTCTTGGTTTAAATAATATGTAGTTAAAATTTGATTAAATGTTTTAAGTTCTTTTCTTAATTCATGATCTTCCTTTAAATTTATTTTTTCTGGATCTTGTTTAAATTTTATGCATCTTTCTAATAATTTCTTATTACTAAT
>CAYTSC010000082.1:0-2770 GCA_964440475.1 uncultured Muribaculaceae bacterium | reverse complement strand
TTCAAAATCCAGTGGTAGTAATACCGTGTCGGTTCAAGCCCGACCATGGGCACCATAGTGTTAATAAAGACCGATTAAAAAAGTCGGTTTTTTGATGTTATAATATAATAAGTAAAAAGATAAAAGTGCTAATAAAGAATTAAGGCTAAATGATATCAATATATTTATTAATCATTTTTTATCTATGATATGATATTAATGAAAAGAATATATAATTAATATACGATCTATTAATAAGAAAAATTATAAAGAATTAGGTGATAATATGATAGATTTACATACTCATACAATAAATTCTGATGGTAGTTTAACTACATTAGAATTGCTAAAAGAAGCAGAATCAAAAGGATTGAAATATTTGTCAATAACTGACCATAACACATTGAAATCTTATGAAGAATTAAATAAAATAAAAAATGTTTATTCTGGAAAAATAATAAGTGGAGTAGAAATGACTACTTCATATAAAGGTGAAATAATTGAAATATTAGCTTATAAATTCGACTTAGATACAATGCAAAAATTAATGTTGGAAGAAAAGGTTATTGTTGAAAAAAGATATCAAAAAAGGTTTAAGTTGATGAAAAATCGATATAAAGAATTGGGAATAAAATTTGATTATAGTCTTTTTGATGAAGATGAAGAAGTACATATTAAAGATATTCATCGTGAATTGGTTAAGCATCCAGAAAACGATCGTTTTTTCTTAGATATTAAAAATAAAAATACAAGAACATTATTTTTTAGAAATGAACTATATAATCCTAAAAGCAAATTATATGTTGATCAAACAAATCATTATCCGGATTTAACAACAATATTGTCAATTATTCATCGAGCAGGGGGGTTAGCTTTTCTTGCTCATCCATATATTTATTCAAAAAATATTATTTTGGAATTAGAAAACATAATTAATAATTATCAGATTGATGGAATAGAATGCTATTATACAACATTTACTGAAGAGCAAACCAAACATTTATTAAAAATAGCTTCTAAGTATAATTTGTATATTTCAGGTGGGAGTGATTATCACGGAGAAAATAAATTAAATCACTTTTTAGGCAAAGTTAATGGAAGAAAAATAATGCCAATAGAAAAAGTTAAAATTTGGTTAGATTATTAACGAATGTATATAATATTGAAAAAAACAACGAAATATGATATAAGTAAAATATATAGATAGTTGAGCAATATATAAGGGAGGATTATTATGAATGTTAATTATGATTTATTAAAAGTTTTTTATATTGTCGCGATTAATCAAAGTATTTCTAAGGCAGCAAAAGAGTTAGAAGTTTCTCAACCGGCCGTTACTCAATCTATTCAAAATTTAGAAAAATCTTTAGGAGGGAAGTTATTTAATCGCTCAAAAAAGGGTGTTACTTTAACAGAAGAAGGTAGGACTTTATTTGCTTATGTTGAAGAAGGAATGATCTTAATAAAAAGTGGGTTGATTAAGTTTAATGAACTTAAAAATTTAGAGGCTGGTCGAGTTCGTGTTGGGGCCGATCCTGCAATCAGTAAGCATATTCTTATGCCATATCTAAAGGAATTTCATATCAAATATCCAAAAGTAGAAATAGATTTAGTAAATGAATCAACTGCATCTTTATTAAAGTCATTAAAACAGGGAAGTATTGACTTAGTAATATTATCAGTTCCAAGAAAGGAAATACCTGATTTTAGCATAAATAGTTTTAAAGACATTCAAGATGTATTTATAGCTAATAAAGACTATTATAATAAAGCCAAAGAACTAACTAGTATTCATGATTTATTAAAATTACCTATAATAGTTGAGAAAAACCCATCGATAAGCAGAGCATATTTTGATTTATTATTAAAATCTAAAAATATAGAGTGTAATCCAAGAATGGAAGTGGATAGTCAAGACTTACTAATTGATTTAGTTTCAAATGGATTTGGGATAGGATTTGTTACAAAAGAATATATTGCTGATGAAATAAAGGATAACAAGGTATTTGTTATTGATGTAGGCCAAATACCAAAAAGAAAAGTAGGATATGCAATATCAAAACGGGGTACATTAAATTTAAGTGTTCAAAAATTAATTGATTTAATAAATAAATAATTATGTCGTTAAAGTGTATATCTCTATATAAGTGATTGTTTAAAAATTACTAATAATATATAATAAAGATGGTGAATAGTAATGGAAGTATTCAATTTAGAAGAAATAATAAAAGAAAATAGTTCTGAAGTAATTTCAGAACCTGAACAAGTTGAAGATAAAAAAGACTCAGCAGAGCCTTTTGGTATGTCAAAAGTTAGTATTATCGAGGCATATGGGGAAAATTTTGTAGAAAAAAAATATATTACTGATCCGGCAATTGCTAGAGATGACGAAATAAAACAATCTATTTTAATTTTATTAACTCCGGAAAAGAGTACTTTATTAGTCGGTAAACCCGGTATTGGGAAAACGGCTATTGTTGAGGGATTAGGCTATCGTATTCAAAAAGGTTTAGTTCCTGATGCTTTAAAAGGCTGGGATTTAATTAAAATAAATATAACATCATTACTTGGAACATCTATAAGTGAAGGTCAAGAAGAAAATAGAGTGGAATTATTAGTTCAAGAATTAAAAAAATTAGAAAAAACAATAATATTTATCGATGAAATTCACTTGTTGATAAATAATATGTATAGAGTGGAACAAGTAAAAATGTAATTACTTTGCTTCCTAGTGTCCCAACTGCAAACACAAAAGAGTTACTTATTAATTTTTTATAAGATTTCATAATAT
>CAYTSC010000081.1:0-2825 GCA_964440475.1 uncultured Muribaculaceae bacterium | reverse complement strand
TACCTTTAATAGTCTTTTTAACTCTTAGATCTATTAATGTTTTTAAGTTATTATCAGCAATGAATACTATATTACTACCTGTTCCTCCATTGCCACCATCTGGTCCACCCATCGCAACAAATTTTTCACGACGAAAAGAAGTACATCCATCTCCGCCTTTACCTGCAATTAGTTTAATTTCTACTTCATCAATAAACATAATAACCACCTAAGTTAATTATAGCTTATTTTCAAAAAAAAAGCATCTATGCTTCTGCATAAACGCTAACTTTTTTATTTTTTCTTCCAAGTCTTTCAAATTTTACTTGGCCATCAATTAATGCAAATAATGTATGATCTTTACCCATTCCCACATTAGTACCAGGGAATATCTTCGTTCCTCTTTGACGATATAAGATGCTTCCAGCTGTAACAATTTGTCCATCTGAAGCTTTAGCTCCTAATCTACGTCCCGCAGAATCGCGATTATTTTGAGTAGAAGATTGTCCTTTTTTACTAGCAAATAATTGAATATTTAACTTTATAAACTTCATTATTATTCCTCTTCTCTTATTTGAATATTTTTTGGATAATCATTACTTAATTCAATTAACATATTTAACATATTATTAAGTAGTGTATTAGTAATATAGTCCATCTTAATATTTTTAATATTTATATTGCCACTATATTCAATTGATTTATCATCTAAGGAAATAATTCCATTAAGACTGGTAATAACTATTGAACTAACTGCAGCACAGACGATATCTTTACCTAAATCAGCATAATTAGCGTGACCAGTAATTTCTATATTATCTATTTGATTATCATTTTTTTTAACATGTACTTTAATCATTTTGATTAGCCTACAATTTGTTTTACAACTACTTTAGTGTATGGTTGACGATGACCTTGTGTACGACGATATTTCTTTTTTGCTTTGTATTTAAATACTAAAATTTTCTTTTGTTTACCATGTTTTACAACTTCAACTACAACTTTTGCACCTTTAACATAAGGATTACCAATTTTATCATTAACTAATAATACTTGATCAAATTCTACCTTACTTCCAACTTCATGTGGCATTTTTTCTAAGAATAATTCATCATTTTCTTGAACATAATATTGTTTACCACCAGTTTCAAATATAGCTTTCATGTTACACCCTCACTTTCATTATTTTAATGGGTACTCGCCTCATTAAGGTGTACTTAGTAACTTAAACCTTACAAGTGCGGTTTATAAGAAAACTCATAAACATTAAGAGTTTACCAAAACAAAGTAACTATGTCAATATTTAATGCTTTACTACCTTATACTCTAGGCACTGGTAGACAAACTTATTTATAATTATTTTTAAAATAATTAATATAAAATCCCACCAAATAAGGTGGGATAAATTAATGATTATTTATTAATTTAAATGTTTTTAAAATATTTATTTCTACGAATAATTAATAATCCAATAGATAAAATAATAAATAGTACATATGGTAATTTTATTCCTGTTGGAGGATTTTTTTCAACTTGAACGGTATCTTCAGTTGGAAGAACAATGACATCTGGATTAGTATTATCAAATGCATCAATATACTCTTTTGGTATTTCAAAACTCTTTATATTAATAGAGAATGAATCATAATAACTAACATTACTTTCCATTGTATACTCTTCGCCTTCAGGTGGTGTATATGTTCCATTATAACTCATTTCTACTTCATTTTTTGTTATTCCAGTAGGAAATTCAGTATTATTATCAAGTACTGCTGTCATGTATAATCTTGAAACATCTTCAGCATATCCTTTTAGTTGAGATAACTGATATATGAAATTAAATATTATATTAGCAGCCGTTAATTCTTTTTCATAAAAAGCTTGTTTTTCAGCATCTGTAGCGTCTTCTTTTAACTTTGGTGCTGTATATGATATTTCATCTTTAGTATATTTAAATACAATATCCGTTTTACCTGTATCATATTCTACGTTTTTAAATTTAATTTCTGTTTCTAATACTTCAATGTTTTCAATTTTTAATTTACCTTCAGTAGCAAAAACTTTAACTCCTTTTTCTTTTAAAGATTTAACAATATCTGATACTTGTACATCTTTAGCATATACATTAGTAAATAAACCAATGGACATAATTATTGTTAAAACTATACTTATAAACTTTTTCATAATAAATTATCACTACTTTCTATTTAAATAATAACATATTTATTATAATTTTTAATTAAAAATAAGCTTTTTATGTTTGCTTTACACATTAATTATCTCAATAGATCATTATCAAGAAAACTATAATAATCATTTTTACCTATAATTATATGATCTAAAATAGGAATTCCCATTATTTTACTAACCTCCAATAATTGATTTGTTAAATCGATATCTGTCGATGAAGGTTCAACAACTCCACTGGGATGATTATGCATTATTACTATAGCACTTGCTGCAAGACGATATGCTTCTCTAAATAAGTCTCTAGGATGTGCAAAGCTTTGATCTATCGTGCCAATTGAAATAATTTTATAATCGATTAGCTTTCTTTTTGTATCTAAAAAAACTGCTAAGAAATTTTCTTGTAATTCATTCTCTATTAAATTAGAAAATGTTTCATAAACTAACGGAGTACTATTCATTAACATTCTTGGTTCTACATTTCTATTTGTATGTACTCTTTTTCCTAGTTCTAATGCCGCTAGTAAAGTAATTGCCTTCACTTCCTTTAAACCTTTTATTTTACATAATTCATTTATTGATAAATATTTTAATTCTTCTATTTTTTTAACTTTTGAAACTACTTCATTAGATAATTCATTTGCAGATTTCTCTTTAGT
>CAYTSC010000080.1:2226-2865 GCA_964440475.1 uncultured Muribaculaceae bacterium | reverse complement strand
CTAATTTTTCAGTTCCTAAACCATAATCTTTTAAAGCATCTTCATGACATTCATCACATTGTTTTGGTTTGTATTTATAATATCCACAATAATGACATCTCATTGCGTTTGAAGAACGATGATATGTCAAAGTAATACCACAATGTGGACATTCATATGTATGACCACAATTTTGACAAGTTATAATTGTTGAAAATCCTCTTCTATTTAATAACAAAATTATTTGTTCTTTTTTTAATAATCTTTCTTCGATTTTTTCTAATAATAATTCACTAAAAATATTGTATCCTTTTTGCATCTCTAAGGCCATATCAACTAAAATAACTTTAGGCAATGTTGAAGAACCAATTCTACTTGGCATTTCAATCAATTTATATACTCCTTTTTTTGCTCTTGAATATGTTTCTAAAGTAGGAGTTGCACTTCCTAAGACAATTGGTATTTTATTATATTGGCTTCTAAATTTCGCCATTTCTAAAACATTATATCTTGGATTATTATCTTGTTTATAACTATCTGAATGTTCTTCATCGATTATTATTATTCCTAAATTATTAAGAGGAACAAATATAGCGCTTCTAGTACCAACTACTACTGATACTTCATTATTATATATTTTCAAATATTCATCATATTTTT
>CAYTSC010000080.1:0-2216 GCA_964440475.1 uncultured Muribaculaceae bacterium | reverse complement strand
TATGAAAGACAGCTACTTCTGAACCAAAACGATCATAAAAACTTTCAACAGCCTGTGCTGTTAAACTAATTTCTGGTACAAGCATTAAAGCTGTTTTTTTATCTTCAATAATTTTTTCTATAACTTTTAAATAAACTTCTGTTTTTCCAGAACCAGTTACTCCGTGTAATAATATAGTTATTTCTTTATTAAAAGATTTTTCTATTTGTTCGATCGCATTTGTTTGTTCAAAAGTAAGGTCGAATATTTCTTTTTTCTTTTTTACGGGGTTTATTCTAACCTTTGGCTCAGATATTATTAATACATATTTTTCTTTAATTAAATTATTTAATGCTTGACTCATTAATTCTTTCTTCAATATCTTTTTATTATTTTCTAAATGATTTAATATTTCTATTTGTTTTCTTTTACGGGGATTTTTCTCAATGAATAGTTTATAATTTTTTTCTTCATTTAGGGTTATATACTCATCATACAACTGATAATTTGATTTCTGTTCCTTAACTTTTAAACTACTTGGTAACATTGCTTGATATGCAGATATCAATGAACAAATAGTAGTTTCATTTAAAAATTTACCTAAGGATAATAATTCATCATTTAATATTAGTTTTTCATCTGATATTTCAATTATTTCTTTTAAGTTTTCAATATCGGTTTTAGATATAATATTAGTAACAAATCCATTAATTTCTTTAGCACCAAAAGGGACTATTACTTTCATTCCTATTTTTAAATGTTTTAAATGCTTAGGAATAATATAAGTAAATGTCCTATCTAAAGATTTAACCGAATATTCTACTAATACTTCTGCATACATATTTACCTCTTGATTAATTATAACATAGTCAAAGTAAAAGCCTCTTTGAGGCTTTTATTTTATTAACCTATTATTACAGTTCCAGGGCGTCCCCAATCTCTTAATCTAGCTTCCACAAAGTTTTTAGCTGCTTGATCTTTAACATAAATAGTTGGTCCATAGTAGTATACTTCAATCATTTGAGTATATTTTTTTACTTTTGAAAAATTGAATTTACGCATATATATTGTTCTCAAATCACTAGATTCATAGAACATATAGTCCATATTTGTTACATTTGATGTATCAAAACTATTAAGATTAAGAGCTGTTAAAGCAGTTCTAACAAACATCCACTGCATATCAGTTACTTGACTTGTATTGAATGAACTTACATTCAAGCTGGTTAAACTAGTACAAAGATCAAACATCGAAGCCATACTAGTTACATTACTTGTGTCGAACGATTTTAAATCTAAGCTAGTTATGCTACGACTATGAACAAACATATCTTGCATATTAATTACTTTTGATGTATTAAATCCACTTAGATCTAATGAAATTAAACTATCTGTATAACCAAACATTCCCACCAACTAAAATCTCTCTTGTGTCCTTCAGAAACTATAACTGAATATTTCATATTTGTCTTAATATCAATAAGCAAGCAATCATTAAAATTAGATATCTGCTTTGCTATTTCTATATAATCATCATTAACTAGTTTAATTTCACATATTTTTGATAATAAATTATAATATCCTAAGTGCGTTAAACTGTTTATATCAATATTTTCAATATATTTAATAAGTTCATCTTGTTCGATAATAGTCCTATCAAGATTTCTACCATTTAATAGTGTTTTTTTTGGTTCAATATACATGTTTTTTCACCTATTTTAATTCTAATATTATTTTTAAAAAATTTATGGTGCCAATTAACAGAATCGAACTGTTGACTAATCCTTACCATGGACTTGTTATACCACTTAACTAAATTGGCTTATAAAAATTATAACATAAAGAAAAAAGAAATTCATAATGAACTTCTTTATTTATTTAATTATAACAGGTTTGATAGCAGGTATTATAACAAGTTTTATAACATGTATCATAACATGTGTGATAGCAGGTGTGATAGCAAGTATTATAGCATGTTTTGTAACATGTCGAGCAAGTAGTTTTTGTACCATAGCAAACTCTATCGCCACTGCCACCACAAGAATAACTGCTATAACCCGGAAATTTCGAGGAGTTACAATTGTTCATACACCCTCCTGTACTTATATAGCTATTTAGTTGCGATGTCGTAGTTTTGCAATTACAACTATATGGATTACAACTATATGAATTACAATCATATGGATTACAATTATATGGGTTACAATTACGTGGATTACAATCATATGGATTACAAT
>CAYTSC010000079.1:0-2877 GCA_964440475.1 uncultured Muribaculaceae bacterium | reverse complement strand
TCTGATTAATTCAACTTTTTACTTTTTAACTGCATTTAGTCTGAAAATTTACCTTTTACTTGTAATATGTGTTTTTATAGAATAAAATATATTTTTATATTATACTTATGTTAAGAAAGGAACGTTTTATATGCATTTTGAAAAAAATTTACAAAATTTAAGAAAAAAATATAATTTATCACAACATGACTTAGCTGAGAAGTTAGATGTTTCAAGACAAACTATTTCTAAATGGGAAAGTGCTTCTGCTTCACCTGATGTAGATAAATTAGCTAAATTAAGCGATTTATTTAACATAAGTATCGATGAATTAATTAGGGGTAAAACTAGTGTAAAAGAAGCGTTTGCAGATAAAATAAAGATGACTAGGAGTGAGTATGAAAATAGTTATAAAAGATTTGCTCATGGAATAGCTTTTGGACTAGCTATAATCTTATTTGGGTTAGGATTGAGTTATTTTTTTAAGATGTGGCGTTTTAACTATACTTTCTTTTATATAGGAATATTTATTGGTATTTTTACACTTGTTTATATAAGTATAAAAGAAAGTAAATTAATTAATGCTGAAAAACCTAATTATACAAAAAATGATCTACTTGAATTTAAATCTAAATATTCAAAAGCGTTTTCTACTACAATAGCCTTTATTATAACTGGAATGATAATTGTATTAGTCATTAAATATTTAAAATTAGTTGGTTTTAATAACTTTATATATGGTATGTTATTAACTTTATTATCATTTACTCTATATTTATATATTTACTATAAAATATTATATAATAAATACAAAGTTAAAGATGTTCAATTAACATTAATTGAAAGAAGAAAAAAGTTTGATAAAATTTGCACATATATAATGTTAGGTTCTTTAGCAATATATTTATTATTTGGATTGTTTGGTGCTTGGCATCCAACTTGGTTAATATTTTTTATCGGAATAACAATTTGTACTTTTATAAGTATTACATTAGATATCTAAATAAAAAAACTAGTTCTACTAGTTTTTTATTTGTTATCAAAGTAATTAATTCCTATTGCTTCTTTTACTTCTTTAAGTACTTCATTAGATAATTTAATCGCGGCTTCTGTGCCTTCTTTTAAAATAGAATATACTTTATCAAGATTATTTTCATAATACTCTCTTCGTTCTCTAATAGGCTTTAATAACTCTTGCATTATATCATTTAAGAATTTTTTAACTTTCATATCACCTAAGCCACCACGTTTATAATGATCTTTCAATTCATTTAAATTATTGTATTCAGGTAAATACTTTTTAAAGTGTTCATCGTTACAAAATATATCTAAATAAACGAATACAGGATTATTTTCAGTTTCACCTGGATCTTCTACTCTTAAATGATTTGGATCTGTATACATTCCCATTACTTTACTTTTAATTTCTTCTTCTGAATCTTTTAAGTAAATACAATTATTTAAAGATTTACTCATTTTAGCATTACCATCAGTCCCAATTAAGCGAGAACAAACTTCATTATCTGGTAAAATTGCTTCTGGTAAAACTAAAGCTTCTGTTTTATATATTCTATTAAATGATTGAACTATCTCTCTAGTTTGTTCAATCATTGGTAATTGATCTTCTCCTACTGGAACATATTTAGCTCTGAAAGCTGTTATATCAGCTGCTTGACTTATCGGATAAGTAAAAAAACCTACTGGTAAACTTTTTTCAAATCCTCGAACAGTTATTTCATGTTTAACTGTTGGATTTCTCTCTAAACGAGAAACTGTTACTAAATTTGAGTATAAAAATGGAAGTTCATATAACGCTGGGATTTGACTTTGTAAAACAAAAGTTGTTTTCTCAGGTACTAAACCAACAGCTAAATAATCAAGCATTATTTGGGTAATACTCTCTTGAATTTTATGTGGATTATCTGCATTATCTGATAATGCCTGTAAATCAGCTATTAAGATAAATTGTTTATACTTATCATTTTCTTGTATTTCTAATCGTTTTTTTAATGAACCTACATAATGACCAATGTGTAAAGTTCCTGATGATCTATCACCAGTTAAAACATTTATTTTTTCCATTTTAACACTTCCTTTGTCAAATACATTTATATTTTATCATAAATGTTTATTATTTTGTTGAATTTATCTCAAATTTATTATATAATCAATTTGTTCTAATTGTCCTCGTAGCTCAGTTGGATAGAGCATACGCCTTCTAAGCGTACGGTCGTGAGTTCGAGCCTCCCCGAGGACGCCAAAAAGAAAAAATGCACCAAAGGTGCTTTTTTATTGGTTTTTTTGAAAAAAATACCAATATTTTTCATGATAACTTATTGTCAAAGAAATGATATGGTGTTATAATTTGTTTAAATGGAAGGAGGGATAGATATGACAAGAGTAGATGTAAAAAACGGAAACGTCGATGGCGCACTAAAGAGATTTAAAATGAAGGTTGCTAAGAGCGGAGTCCCTTCTGAACTAAAGAAAAGAAAACATTATGACAAGCCTGGCGTTAGAAAAAGAGCAGAAAAGAAAGAACAAATAAAAAATGCTAGACGTCATCGTCATGATTAATAGGTGTCCTAATGAATGAACGAATAAAAAAAGACTTAGAAAATTATCTTAAAGCTAAAGATAAATTTGGTTTATCAGTAATTAGAATGTTGAAAAGTGCTATTCAATTGGAAGAAATAACCAAAAAAGGCGAATTAACTGATGAGGAAATAATTTCAATTATTAAAAAACAAGTTAAAAAAAGAAAAGAAAGTATAAATGAGTATTCTAAATATAATAAAGTAGAAACAATTAAAGAATTAGAAAAAGAAATTAATTTATTAAGTAATTATTTACCGGAAGAACTTTCTTTAGAAGAAACTGCAAAGGTTATTGACCAAG
>CAYTSC010000078.1:0-2883 GCA_964440475.1 uncultured Muribaculaceae bacterium | reverse complement strand
TATTCCTTACTTAGTATCTAAACTATATATTATTAAATTATATTTGTCAATAATATATAAAATTATAGTGTAAAGAGAATTAAATTATCTTCTATTTTTTGATTGTTTTATTCCTTTTGCTATTAAAGTTCCAAAAGATTCTTTTAATGTTAATACTTTAATTTTAGACATGTTTTAAAATCTTTTCCTATTGTTTTCTGTTGAATACGTTGAATCAAAATCATTATTAAATTTTTCTTTAGTATAATAGTATTCTTCCTGAATTAATAAAATTGGCAAATTATGTAGTTTTGCTAATTCAATTATTTCTTCGGATATTTCATTTAATGCAATTAAATAACTAGGTCTAACAAACTCTTTATCAGATGTAAAGTTTCCCTCTGTATTTTTGTTCTTTTGATAAAGTAAAATTTCATTATAAAATGTTGTTCCTTCTAAAAACTTTTCAACTAACCTGATTTGGTTAATACGATCTGTTCCTCTTTCATGTGAGGAAAAAGAATCATAATGATGAATGTTCATAATTTGATCATTTGGTAAATGATCAAAACCTACATGAAGTGAATCTATATCACCAAAGAAACCTATGTGTTTATCGCCTATTAAACTTAGTGATGTAGCATTAGGCTCATTATTATCAAATAAACCTCTTGAAGTATGAGCTATGGCAGTAAATTTTTCTCCCTTGAGTTCTAAAACACTAATACCTTCTTGTGTAAAGGTTGGATTATTATTAATATCAAAAGATTTAATACTTTTTGTATTTATGTCTTTATAAAGATGATTTTTCAATCTTTGATAATCGTCATAAAATATTTCTACATAATTAATTCCATTGTTTAATTTTTTATATAAAGCAACTAATTCAATCAATGAATAATTTTCATAGTTTAAAATCATTGAATAAATATTTTTCATTTCATTATCAATTACTTCTTCATTTGAATCTTTAATATAATTAATCATCTCTTTTATATTAATCGAAAAATTATAAGCAACATCTTCAAAGTAACGATCAATTAAAATCTCAACCAATTCTTTTTTATTAACTGATTCGTCCAATATATCTATACTATTAACATATTTATCATAATTTATATTTCTTTTTGTTTGAATATTATCATATAATTCTTGATTAGAAATTGCTATCTTATCCATTAAAAAACGATAAACATCAATTTCTTTTTTACTAACAAATTTGTCTATTACTTCTTTATTAGTTTGAAATTTTAAAGGAAAAGAAATGTTTAAACTCGCTATATACGCAATTACTTCGGGATAATAATTAATAATATTTTCTAATAATAATGGATTGTTAACTAACTTAGATATTACTGCTGGTTGTAAATATTTTATAAAATAAAAATTAACGCCCAATTCTTTCATATGATGAATTAATTCATCATTTAAAAGTTCTAGTTGAACATTTGCATTAAACTTAGTTATAATATTAGCCTTATCCATATCATTGTATAAAACATAATTAATAAGTTTTTTAGAAAAAGTTAAATCTAAAGAAGCAGTATGTATCCATAACGTTTCTCTATTTAATAAATACTTAAAAAATAACTCATTATTCAAAAAATCATTAACATAATTTTGTCCAGAAGTCATAACAGCGTTAACTTTATCCTCTGAGCGATTCGTATTACTATTAAGAAGTTCATACAATAACTTTTCATCTAATAAATACTTAATTGCTTCTTCATCTAAATCCTGGACCAACCATACAAATGTATAATGATATTCTGAGTTAGTTAAAAGATTATTTCTCACTTCAGATGAACTAAGCAACTCTATTTTTCTTTCGAATGGTTGATTTAATATATAATTTTTATATTCGTGATTATTCATTTATCTTTCCTCATATTTAAATCTTCTCTTTCTTTATTCATCTTCGTTAAAATAATCATCATCCTCGAGATCTTCTTCTTCAAAGTTGTGTATATCATTTTCACCTTTCATAACAAGTTGTGTTTGCCAATCTTCAAGACCAGCATCTTTACATTCTTTTAGTGTTTTTTCTTTTGTTTCTTTACTATCTGATAAAAATTTTATTATTTTACATATCAATCCCATTTAACAAAACTCCTAATGTTATTCTACCACATAATAAAGAGTTTTTTTATATTGATGGTATCAAATCAATAGTTACATATTCTGGTCTATTAAATATACGCGGGACTCTTGTCGATTCTTTAGATAAACCTCTACTTACAATCATATTAGTTTTACCAAAATTATATAAACCTCCAGCATATTTAGGAAATACACCCTGATTTGGTGCATAAAGTCCATTCAAAATACCAGGAATTCTCCATTGACTACCATGTCCTTGCCCCTTTATGCTATATTTTAAGTTAAAAAAAATATAAAATTACTCATTTTTAAAACTTAAAATAATATTTATTCTCTTATCTTCAAAAATTTCTATTTTATCTATTAAGTTAACAATTAATTCTCTACTAGGCTCTTTCATTTCTAAAAAATCATTAATATATTTATTTAATAGTTTTTCTTTTTTATTATTATCTATATTAATAGTATCATCTACTATTAGATTATTTAATTTTTCTTGTTTTATATTTAACTCATTTTGAAGTTTTATTTTTACACGATTAAATTGGTCTTCATTAATAACTTTATTTAATTTATCAATATAAATTGTATCAAGATTGTCATTTATTTGCTTGATTTCTTGTTCTAATAAACTAATTTCTCTTTTACCACTTACATCATTTAAATCATTTAATTTATTTTTAACAGTATTCTTTATTGTATTTTTATTTATATAATTTAGACAACTTGTTTTAAGTGAATCAATTACAGTTTGTTCTAAAATATCATAATTATTACAATGTAAGGTACATAATCTTTCTTTCA
>CAYTSC010000077.1:0-2894 GCA_964440475.1 uncultured Muribaculaceae bacterium | reverse complement strand
GTTCATTTAGTTGTTGAGTTATTAGAAAAATATAATAATCTTGTTTTAGAACCTTTAGAAAAAAACGAACTACTAGTATATAACTTAGATGATTTATATTATGCTTTGGAATTTGCTTTAATAAGCGAAGGAATATTATTAAGTAGTCGTGTGTTTGATCGTCATAACATTTTAAAAGTTCGATTACAATCAATAATCAATTCAAATGAAATTGCTTTATTTGATTTTCCAATGTATATTTCTTTAAATGATTATGTTAAAAAATTATTTACTACTAATGATGGTGAAAAAGCTCAAATTATTAATTTTAACTTTAGTTCTATCGATGAACGATTAGCTAAAATATTAACTAAAATATTTTGTAAGATGTTCTTTATATTTGCAACTAAATTAAAAGTTAAAACTAGTTATCCAATTCATATTATTTTAGAAGAAGCTCATCGTTATGTTCAAAATGATACCGATGTTAATATACTAGGATACAATATATTTGATCGTATTACAAAAGAAGGAAGAAAATATGGTATTTTATTAGGATTGATAACTCAAAGACCAAGTGAATTATCTAAGACAGCAATTAGTCAATGTTCTAACTTTATAGTTTTTAGAATGTATCATCCTGAAGATTTGGATGTTATTAAAGGAATTACGTCTAATATATCAATTGAAACAATCAATAAAATAAAAGAGTCTAAACCAGGAGCAGCAATTTCATTTGGAACTGCCTTCACTGTTCCATTAGTAAGTACATTAGAATTACCCGATCCAATGCCGATAAGTCAAAGCGTTGACATTACTAATGTATGGTATAATGATATTAATTAAAGGAGAGATGTTATGTTATTTTTAAAAGACAAAAACATAAAATTAGAAACAAATATTAAAGGATATATAATAATTGGCGTAATAATTATTGTTCTAGCGTTAGTTTACTTTTTAGGAAATTTTAATCGTTTTACAGTAATTTCATTGAATGCTAATAATGATAATTTTAATGTAACTAATGGTGTTATGATCCAATCACCTGCTTTAAATATAATTAAAATAGACAATATAAGTTATAAAAAAGATGATTATTTATTTAAACGTCTAGAAATTAAATTGATTCATTATCTTAATAAAGAAAATATATTATATGAATTTGAACATCTAAGTACAGAACCTACATATTTAAATAACTACTTAAAAACTCTAAGAATAAATATTCATGATAAAGTAAACCAAGATGTTACTAGAAAGAAAGCTAAAATAATATTGAAAATATCAGTTATAGATGAAGAAAATAATATTTTAGAAGAACAATTAATAATTCAAAAAAATAAATTATCTAGTAATAAATTAATATATTTTTGAAATTTAAAAGGACTATCGTCCTTTTTTTAATGTTTTTTTCCAACCATAACTACATCAGAATATTCTAATGCTAATATTGTATCTTTATTTTTTGATTTAGTTGAAAACATTCCAGGATAATGTTCTTTTCTATCTTTAACTGAACTGATCATTTCTACTGGTAATTCTATTTCATCTGTTTCTAAAATAAATTCTTCTTGATTGAATTCGAACACTTTTTTATATGCTTCAATTAAATTTTTTATATTATTTAAATCATTAAATGTTAAAAAATCTTTTAAGCCTTCTCTTTTTTCCAAGCTTATTGTTTCATCGTTTATTAGCATTAATGCTTCTTTAATTAATAATGGTTTCAATTCATGTAATAATCCATCAGAATATAAATTTATATCATCATGCTTAAGAGCTATATAACGCAATTCCAATAACTTCTCTTTAAGAAAATCTGTTCCTCTTAAAACCTTAATGCATTTTAATTTTTTAATAAGAACTTCTGCTGATAACAATATATTATCAGACATTAATACCTTGGTAATTTCTTCTTCTATTTCTTTTAAGTAAAAAGTATATGCTTTTTCTTTAAATTTAAAAGTAATATAAAAATAATACTCAGCGTGTAATTCCGCATATAATATTTTTTTAAGCGGATCTAAAGTATTATTAATACTAAGATCTTCTATACCATCTTTTATAAAACTTATTTTTTCAATAAAATTATTATACATATTAACGTCTATAACATAGATTTTTTTATTTTTAATATCCATTAATATTTCATCAAGTTCATATAATATTTTTCTTGCAACTAAATTTTTTATATTTGAATGATCATTTTTCTTAAAGTTATTATACTCATTTTAATATCATTGTCAAATGTTGTTTTAAAAACTCAAACGAAAAATAGTTTGAGTCTAACTAACATATAATTTTATATTTCAAATTGCAGAAGAAATATTATATTTCAATAATTTTTTCGGTCTTATTTTTTAGATTTTTAGTAAGCTTATTACATTTTTCTTGCATTTCTTCCAGTATATTTATATTGTCCGTTGTATCATCAACCCAAATATTAATCATATCCACTATGTTTTTTTCTAACTCTACTAAATATTTTTTAAATAAATATAAAAGTTTTTTTTGTGGTATTCTTTTTCTGATGTATTTCATTATCTCATTAAAATTTTTATCTTCTGGATTGAAGTTTGTTGTAATATTTTCGAAAAAGGTAATATCATCGATTTCATTATAATTAGTTGTCAAGAATGGAATTTCTCTATATTCTTTTACATCGATATAATTCTTTTGTCCGTTATTTTTATAGTAAAAATCACCATTTTCATCATTGTAAAGTTTTGAATAAAAATTGTTTGTAATAATAAACAACTCTCTTTTTTTAACTTTTTCTAATATTTCTTCTAAATCATAAATTTGTGATGTAGAAATATACTTTGGCGATAAAACGGTATATCCCACTAAATAGTCTTCATCCCACCAACTAAAATCTCTCTTGTGTCCTTCAGAAACTATAACTGAATATTTCA
>CAYTSC010000076.1:0-2949 GCA_964440475.1 uncultured Muribaculaceae bacterium | reverse complement strand
AGGATCTTATTTAGTCTTAGGTGATAATAGAGATAATTCTAAAGATAGTCGTCATATTGATGTTGGTTTTATTAAGAAGGAGAGTATTACAGGTAAAGTAATATTTAAGTTTTTTCCTTTTAATAGATTAGGAATAGTAAAGTAAAGGAAGTGTTTTATGGCTTATATTAAGTTTAGGGAGATGGCTCATTATTTTAATTTTCATAAGGAAATAGAAGAAAAAGAATTACCTGATTTTGTTCATCAGTATGTATTACCTGGTGAAAAGATTTGGAAGGCTTATGGAACTAGAAGAGATAAGTGTGTATTTACTAATAATAAGTTAATTTTATTTGATGTTAAAGGATTGGGTGGTACTAAAAAGATTCATATATTTCCTTTTAAGACAATTAGTTCTGCTGCTATAGTATATAAAAGAAGTACAGTTTATTTATTGTTTACTTTTGTTAGTGGTTATCAGATGAGACTTAATTATATTAATTTAACTCCAGAGGATAAAAAAGAGTTAAGGGTATTATTTGCAGATATGTTATCTTATTGTTATACAAAAGAAAAATGAAGTGTTAAACTTCATTTTTTTATTTTATTATTACATCTCTTGATGCTTTATAGTTTGTTCCTTTATATTTAACATCATATACTACTTTATATGTACCAGGAGTATTTTTATTTATTTCTTTTATTTTATTACCACTTGAATCTTCAAATGTAGTATTAATTGTAGATTTGTTTGTAACATTTACTAAATCTTCTAATACATTAATTGGATCAGCAAAGTCTGTATATATACCTTCACCTATAGTTAAATTAACTACTGAGGCATGTCTTATTATTATTTCAACATTACCACTTTGTTGTTCTTCTTGAATTGGGTTGGATGTAGTAATTGTATATGATGTACCAGAACTAATATTACTTTTAAATATAGAATAAGCAGCTTTAACAACGATTGTTTGTCCGTTAGGGGTAAGAGTGTTATAACTGAATGTTGTGCTGTTAGAAGTGCCTAGAAGTGTTAATGTGCCAGTATTTGATTTATTATATATCTGATACATTATTGTTCCTATATTTTTATTTTTATAATCAATTTGCCTACCAGCATATTTATTTGCTATAGATTGAACTCTATTATCTAATTTTTTATTCATATTAGTAGAGAAGTAAGACATTGCATTTTTCCAATAATTTTCTATACCAGTGTCTGTTCCAAGCTCTGGAGTTTGAATACCATTCCAATTTAATGTTACATTACCATTAATTGGATTATATTTATGACTAATATTCGTTACGTTTGGTAATGTTTCAAATCTTGTTGATACTTCTGTTGGTTCAGTACCAGATATAAACCATTCTGATGTTATTAATGAACTTGGTGTATTTGCACTTGGTAACATTAATGGTAATGTTTCTTTTTCAATAGTCATTTGTTTTATTCCAGAAACTTTATCAAACTTAGAATTGTTTTTCATAATACCATTTGTTAATGCTTGAGCTATACTTTTTCTTGCTTTTACACCTGCACTACTGACTAGGAAATGTTTTTCTTGGACCATTTCTTTTGACATTTTATGATATCCATACCATTGTGCTGTTGAGTAGTCTGGTGAATACATTACAACCCAACTATCCATAACTGCACTTGCTGGTAATCCTACTTTTTTTCTAAAAGTAGTATCAAATGTTGAAGTTCCAGTTTTACCTGCTAAATCTGTTTCTTTTATTTTAGTTGAACCAATTAGACCACGATCAACTGCATATTTTAATGTTAAGTTAATCAAAGCAGCAGTTTTTTCATCCATTACTTTTTCTTTTTTAGGATTATGTTCAATTGTTTCTCCTGTATCTCTGAACAATATTTTGGTATATGTATAAGGTTCAATGTAGTAACCACCACGACCAAATGTTGCAAATGCCGCTGATTGTTCTAATGGACTAACTCCATCAACTCCTCCAATAGCTGCTGATTCATACGTTGTACCATCTGGCATTGTATCTATTTTTAACCCTAATTTCTTTGTAAATTCTACTACTTTTTTATTATCTAATTGTTGAAATCCTTGAATAGCAGGAATGTTTCTACTTCTTGCTAATGCATCTTTTAATGTTAACATTCCATTATATCTGCCATCAGCATTTTTTAATGTTCCTCCGGTTGAGTATCCCCAAGGATCATCGAAGAATAATGTTCCAGTTGACCATTTTTCATATTCAATACCAGGAGCATAAACTGTATATGGTTTAGCAGATGATGCAGCATGTCTTCTAATATCTGTTGCAAAGTTAAACGTTCTTTCTCCAGAACGATTTCTTCCAGCACCTATAGCGACAATAGAACCATCTTTAACACTTGTAACGGCTATACCTAATTGAACAACATCGTTAACAAACTTATGCGTAACTCCATTATTAACATCATCAACCACTTTTTGAACCTTTGGATCTAGAGTAGTATAGATTAACATGGAAGTAGTATAAGGATTTTTCCCAGTTCTTTTTTCTACATCTGCAGCCACTGTATCGATAAAACCTTGATATTGATTAGAATCTTGATAATTATCTAAAATTAAGTTTTCAACATGTATACTTTTTGCTAACTCATATTCTGTTTTATTTATATAACCATGCCTTTGCATTAAGTTGAGAACAGTATTTTTTCTTTTTTCAGTTCGATCTGGATTATTATATGGATTATAATAATCAGGTGCTTGAAATAACCCAGCAATCATCGCAGCTTCTGGCAATGAAACATCTTTAATAGATTTTCCAAAATATGCTTGTGCTGCTTCTTCAACACCATAACTTCTAGCGCCTAAGAATGGTCTATTAACATAAAACTCAATTATTTCTTCTTTAGTATAATCTCTTTCTATTTTAAATATAGATAAATATATATCAGTAAACTTTCTAACTAAACCTTTGAAGCCTCTTGCTTCAGTACTAGTTAAATAG
>CAYTSC010000075.1:0-3000 GCA_964440475.1 uncultured Muribaculaceae bacterium | reverse complement strand
AGATTTAATTGGTAAAATTTATATTACAAGTGCTGCATGTATGTCTGTGTGGTCAGATCTATTATCTTTTGCAAATAAATATAAAGAAAGAATAACTAAAGACCCATCAATTGCTGATAGTATTGTTGTTCTTGGTTGTCAAGTTACTGATTTAGCTGTTTTAAACGATTTAGAAGTAGCGTCAAAACTACATCAAAAATACAATAAAGAAATATTTATGGGAGGGTGTTTAGCACAAAGATTTGATATAAAATTACCCGCTTATATAAAAAGATTAGATGTAGTTAGAGAATTATATCAAGATTTAGATGACTTATCATTAGTCCATTATGAAAAACCTTTTTGGGTAAATGATTTTGAAGATTCTAATGATAATTTAAAAGATGGTAATTTGTTTCGAAATTTTTATCCATTAAAAATAGGTGCAGGATGTCATGGAAAGTGTAAGTATTGTACAATAAAACATACTAGAGGAGATACATTTGTAAATATTCCTGAAAACCAAATAGAAGAATTTTTAAACCATGAGAATATAGTACTTATTTCTGATAGTCCAACCATTAATCAAATAAAAGGTTGGTGTGAAATAGCAAAAAAATATAACAAACCATTTTCAATAAGAAATATTGAACCTCAAAATCTAATTAAATGTTGGGATGAGTTATTAGAATTAGCTGATAAAAGATTACTAGAAATACTACATTGTCCAATTCAAAGTTTTAATGATGATTTACTTGTCGCGATGAATAGACATGTTGAAGCTACACATCAAGCATTAGAATTAATGTTTGAACTCAGAAGTAAAGGGGTAATAACTGCTACTAATATTATCATTGACTATACACATAATGATGTATTCTATAGAAATTATGATCAAGAAAAATTAGATAAATATTTTGATTACTATTCATGGAACCCATACTTTGATGGAGACTTTCAAATTGAAAAAGCTGAAAAAAGATTTAAAAAATATATTTTAGATAGAAAAGGCAAAATATGAAAATAGGGGTTTATGTAGGAAGTTTTAATCCTGTTCATAAGGGACACATTGCAATAGCAAAACATTTAATAAATAATAATTATATTGATAAAATAATTATTGTTCCTACAGAAAACTATTGGGATAAAAACAATTTGATCAATATAAATAGTAGAATAGAAATGTTAAAATATTATGAAGATGATTTAATAAAAATAGATACAAACTTAAATCACCTTCAATATACATATCAAATATTAGAGTCATTAACTAACGAAAATGATGATCTATATTTAGTAATTGGTGCAGATAATTTATATAATTTTCATCTTTGGAAAAATATTGATGATATAATTAAATATAAAATTATAGTTATTCCAAGAAATAATATCGATATGGATAAAGAAATTTTAAGATTTAATACCGATAATTTTATATTAGTTAATGATTATAAAGGACAGGATATTTCATCAACTAATATTAGAAAACTAATAAATGATAATGAAATAAATGATTTAAATGCTTATTTAGATAAGAAAATAATTGAATACATAACAATAAACAATTTATATAGAGGAGTAAAATGAAAGAAATAATAGAATATTTAATAGAAAATAATTTGACGATATCAACAATGGAATCTTGTACGGGAGGTTTTGTCGCTAGTTCTATAACTAATATAGAAGGTTCTAGTAAAGTTTTTAAATTTGGTTCAATTACATACTCAAATGAATTTAAAATTAAAATGGGAGTTAGTGAAATTTTAATTAATGAATATACGGTTTATAGTTTAGAAGTGTCTATGGAAATGGCTAAAAATATATCTATATATACTAATTCTGATTATGGAATAGGCATTACAGGTAAAATGAATAAAGTTGATGAAAACAATTTACATGGTAACGATAATGAAGTATTTATATCGATATATGATAAAAATAATGATAAATATCATAGTAGAAAAATTCAAGTTAAATATTCTGATAGATTAAAAAATAAAGAATATATATTATACAATGTTGAAGAAATGTTTAATCTTATTATGATATAATCAATAAGAAGGAAGAAAAAAATGAAAATAAATAGTATAGAAGCACATGAACTTTTAATGGATGCTAAAAAGAAAAATGATGGTAGATATATTGAACATTCAATATGTGTTGGTGAAGCGGCAGCAAGAATAGCCGAGAAAATGAATTTAGATTCTGATAAAGCAAGAACGCTAGGTTATCTCCATGATATTGGAAAAAGATATGGACAACCATTTACTAGTCACGTTGCTAAAGGATATGAATATTTAATTAGTATTGGCATAGATGAAGAATATGCAAATATTTGTTTAACTCACTCATATTTAAATAATGACATTGATTGTACTGCAGGAGGTATTGTTGATCCTCAAACATACAAGTATGAATTTAGAAAAGATTTTATTAAAAACCATCAATACACTTGGTATGAAAAAATAATTAATTTGTGTGATTTAATATGTTCAAATGAATTTTTAACTTTAGAAGAAAGATTAATAGATATAATGAATCGTAGAGGAGTAGATACTAATACTCAATACCATATAGAATACGCAATAAAACTAAAAGAAGAGTTTGATCAAATATTAGGTATTAGTATATATTCATTATTTCCAGAAATAGAAGAAAGATTATTTGAGTCAAAAAGGAAGGAACAATTATGTATAAGAGCGAAGAAGAATTCTTAAAGTCATATAATCCAAATGAATTTGATAGATTATCAATGACATCTGATATTCTAATATTTAGTGTCTCAAATGAATATCAAGATAATTATCGTAAGCTAAGTGAAAAGCGTTTTAGTGTTTTACTAGTTAAAAGGACAGATTATCCATTTAAAGATAAATGGTGTTTGCCGGGCGGTTTTATTAAAATTGATGAAACAACTGAAGAAGCTGCAAAGAGGATATTACAAAAAGAAACAAATTTACATGATATTTACTTAGAACAATTATATACGTTTGATGATGTTAAAAGAGATCCAAGAATGAG
>CAYTSC010000074.1:0-3066 GCA_964440475.1 uncultured Muribaculaceae bacterium | reverse complement strand
ATTTCATCTGGTTTCTATAGAGAATTAACAGAGGAAGAAGTCATAAAATTATACTCATATAAAAAATGATAAAAACCAACTACAAAGTAGTTGGTTTTATCATTTATTCCTCATCTTCAATAGAAATAGCAGACGTTGGACAAGATTCCATAGCTTCAACAACTAAGTTATCTACCTCATCAACCATTTCTTTAATTGGCACGGCTGTTCCATTGTCTGAAAATTTAAAATATTCAGGAGCAATTTGAACGCAAGCTCCACAACCAATACATGTACCTTGATTAACTTCTATTTTTTTCATACATCCTCCTAGTAAAATTATAACTATTTTACAAAACAAGTGCAATAAAACTTTTACATAGTTAACACATATGCTATAATTTATGTATAGTTGGAGGCACGATTATGAGCAGTAGAATGGAAAAATATCATAATAAAAATGAAAAACCTCTAGAGAGTAGAACAAAAAGAAACAAGAAATTATATCAAGAAATCAATAATAATGAAATTCAAGGTTATGATATAAATTCTAATGTTTCTGTTTTAGATGTGCCTGGAAACGAAATTGATGTTGAAAAAATAAAAGAAATATTGGAAAAAAGATATAAAAATCCAATTAAGAGAAAATCAATTCAAATAGATGATCATGAAGAGGTAGAGGAAGTTCCTTATGAAACAAAAGATTATGATTTAAGTAAAATATTAGAAAAAGCAAGAGAGAGTCAACAAATTGATTATTCTAAAGAAAGATTAAAAAAGTTAAGAGATACTCAATACGATATTTTAAATAAATTGAATTTAGAAAAACCAGAAGAATTAGAAGAAGAAGTTACTAGTGAAGCAGAAAAAGCATTAATGACAATGATTGAAACAATAACTAGTAAAGAGAAAAAAAGTGTGCAAACAGACACTTCAAAAGAATTAGAATTATTCTCTGATTTACAGGGTGATGATGGAACGATTGTTGTACCACCTATAACAGAAGAACAAAAAATAGAATATGAAAAAACAATGAAACAAGAACTCAAAGAGAATAAACCATTAGAAAATTCTTTTTATTCTGGTAATTTAAAAGTAGAAGCAAAAGATTTTGAAGACTTTGTTGATTTGAAAAACGAAATTAATACTAACTCAACAACTATTAAAATATTAGTAATATTATTTTCAATAATTATTCTAATAGGATTACTATTCTTATTTGATAAAATGTTTAGTTGGGGGATATTCATGGAGGTAATAAAATGGAAGTAGTAATAAATGATATTAAATATAAAATAATAGAAAATGAAAAAGATGGTTTTGATTTAGAAGAAGTAAAAGAAAGAATAACTGATTATTTTTATGAATATGACTATGTAGTTGGTGATTGGGCTTATGGTAAATTGAGACTAAAAGGTTTTAATGACAAGGGAAGTAAAAACTATAATAAATTTAATGATTATTCTAGAGTAAATAAATATATAGAAGATAACTGTGCTTACGGATGTAATTATTTCATTTTAGAAAGAATAAAAGATTGATAATGCATATTGGGTATGTTATTATTAATAATAGGATAGGTAGGGATGTAGATGCTAGAAAAAATAAAATTAACAACAGATGCTGGAGAAAAATTTGACGTTGATTTAGTCAGTTATTTTTTGTTAAGAAGCAATCAAAAACAATACATCTTTTATACAAAGAATGAAGTTGTTGAAGAAGGATATGTAAAATTATATATATCAGAAGTAGTACCAGAAGGACTATCATTTCGTTTACAAAAAAATATGAATGAAGAAGACTGGACAGCTATTAAAGGTATTATGAGAAAAATATTAACTAATCAAATTAGTGATGATATTAAGTATTTAAGTGTAGGGGGATCATAAAATGGAATTTTTAGTTAAAGATATTAGTTTGAATAATGATTCAAATACATTATCAATACCAAAAGACTACATAAAAGGTTTGAATGATGATTATAAAAAAGGTTTAGAAAAAACAAAAGGAGAATCTGAAGTTTTTGTAGTGGAAACTAATGTTATCCCTGAACAACCAGCTATAGAAGAACCAATAGTTGAAGAGCAAGTAGTAGTTGAAGCACCAACTCCAGAAGTTGTAGCGGACACTGCTGCTGTACCTGAGCAACCAATTGTAGTTGAAACTCCAGCAGTGGAAGAAACAACTCCTATAGTGGAAGAACCTGTAGTAGAAACACAAACTCCAGAAGTTGTAGTAGAAGCAAAAGTAGATGAAGGACCAGTAGTGGTACCAGAAGGTAATATATTTGATGCACCATCTCCTCAAGAGTCAGCTGTAGCAGCAAACGAACCAACTCCGGAAGTTGTAGTAGAAGAAAGCTTAGAACCAAAAGAAATACCTGTTGAAGTACCATCTACAGAAGAAGCTCAACCAGTTGAAGAACAACCCTCTGTAGAACAACCTGTTGTAGAAGAAACACCAGTTATGGATGCTTCAGAAATAGGTGCTTTACCAGATGAACCAGAAGTAGTAAAAAATCCATTGAATTTTGGTGATACTGATTATGTAGTAATGCGAGTAATCAATGAAGGAGATTCTCTTTATAAGATATCTTCTGATGAGGGAATAACTGTAGATATTTTAGCAAATCATAATGGTTTAACACCGGCAGATGAATTACAAGTTGGACAGTTTATAGCTATTCCAAGAGTACATGATAAAGTGTCTAAAGCAACAGTAATATTATCAAAGGAGATGTTATCAAATATTCAAGAAGTAGCCTTAGGAAAAGAAAAAAACGAAGATAAAGGTTACGATGAAATTAAGATAGGATTCTAATAAACAAAACCGCAAAAGCGGTTTTTATTTTAACATCATTATTTTAATGTAAATAATTAATTAAAAAGGGGGTAAATTGATTGACATCCAATATTTTAAATGGTATATTTATAAACGTCCAGAGGTGTTTTGGGCGATTAGCTCAGTTGGTTAGAGCACCTGCCTTACAAGCAGGGGGTCGTAGGTTCGAGTCCTACATCGCCCACCATTTGGGCCGACATAGCGTAACTGGCAGCGCAACTGACTTGTAATCAGTAGGTTGGGGGT
>CAYTSC010000073.1:0-3076 GCA_964440475.1 uncultured Muribaculaceae bacterium | reverse complement strand
AGAGATTCTGAGAAAGTAAAAATAGAATCCCGTCTTGGTGATATGCTGATAGATTTATATGAACAATCTGAAGTAGTCAAGAAAAAACGTGAAGCGGATGAAGAAGCTAAGAGGAAAAGAGAAGAAGAGATAAGGCTTCGTGAAGAGCGAGAAAAATTATATAGTGAAGAAGCCGATAAGACCGCTGCATTAACAAATATCGCACAGGATTATGAAGTGGCTTGTAAAATCAGAGCTTATGTAGAAGCATTAGAATTAAGAGCAGATTTGAGCGATGAAGCAACTGCTGAATGGATTGAGTGGGCAAAGAAAAAAGCAGATTGGTTTGATCCTATAATAGCAAGAGAAGATGAATTGTTTGGAAGACGTGAACATGATAAAAGCGAAGAGCAGAAGGTTCTGAAAAGGTCGAGAAGCTATTGGTGGTAATTATGATAATTTAAAACAGTAGATATGTTCTCTATATAAAAATATTGTTTTACTTTTTAACAATCATCATTCTAACAATAAGTGGCATAGATTGTATAATCAAGAGGTTGATTTTGTTGAAAAAAGTTAAATAACAAGATATAATGTTGGTGATATGTTCCATAAATAAGATATTTATTATTAAAGGAATAATTTAAAATTAACCTCGTGGTAAAAAACATTTGTTGTTAGGAGAATTAAATGGATATAATAACCGAGAATTATTTTAAAAAATTTATGATTGAGCATAATATTACGGGCGGAATATCTGATAAGAATTTTGAAAAGTTTATAAATTATATTTGTTTTAATACGAAAAATATAAGTAATTTTAATTTGATGGATTCATGTGTTGGAGATGGTAATGATGCAGGTATTGATGGGATTGCTATTTGTGTAAACAATAGATTCGTATCTAATATAGGTGAATTAGATACCATATTAGATATGGGTATGGATTTTTCAGTAGAATTCTTTTTTGTTCAAGCTAAGACTTCAGAGTCATTTGAGTGTAAAGAAATCAGTACATTTGGTGATGGTGTTTCTGATATGTTTAGAAATGAAGATCAACCTAAAAAGGAAATGAATGCTTCAGTTTTGGACAAGTATAAGATGATTCGTAAAATTTTAAATAATTATGAGTATATTAAAGAAAAGAAATGTTCTTTATATTATGTGACACCTGGAATATATAAAGAAGATAGTAATCTAATTGCAGCTAAAAATGGAATTAAAGAAAGAATATTAGGATTGGGAGTTTTTGAAGAAGAAGAGATTAATGTTTATGTCGAAGATAAATCTTTTATAAGAAAACAATATGAAAAAACAAAGGTTCAAAATAGTGCTACTTTTGAATTAAATTCAAAAATAGAAATACCATATATGGAGAAAGTTGATGAAGCATATTTTGCTATTATGCCTATTAAAGAATATTTAAAAATTATACTAGATGAGAATAATAGAATACGAAGAGGTATATTTGAGTTAAATGTTAGAGACTTTGCTGGAATTGAAGAGAATAGAGTTAATCAAGATATAGCTGGAACTTTATATTCTGAAGATAGCATAAAGTTTGGCTTGCTTAACAATGGAATTACAATTGTTGGAAAGTCTTTAAGTAAAGGACAGGGAAAATATACAATTAAAAACTTTTATGTTGTAAATGGTTGTCAAACTACGAATGTATTAGCAGAAAACATAGAAAAAATAAATGATGATATGTGGATAAGTTTAAAGATAGTAATCACACAGGATGATTCAATAATAAGAGATATTGTAAAAGCAACCAATAATCAAACTGAAGTCCAAGAAATTCAGTTATTATCCATGGACGAATATCAAGAAGAATTAGAAAGCTTCTATAATAGTTATGAAGAACATACACATTTGTATTACGAAAGACGTGATGGTCAGTATAGAGGGATGCCAGAGGTTGAACCTATTAAAATTGTTAGTCCAGAAATGCAAATGAAATCATTTGCTTCGATATTTTTGAATTCTCCGCATATCGCAAGTCGTTTTATGGGTAAATTACAGGAGGAAGTTAGTAAAAAGATTTTTGTGAAAGATCATAGATGTATAATGTATTATGCGGCTGGATTACTTAACTATAAAGTAGAAGAAGCATTCATAAATGAGATAATACCTACAGGCTATTATAAGTTTAAATTTCATATTCAAACTATAATTTCCAATATGGTATGGCAAAATGATAAGAGGCCACAAAACAATTCGTACAAGATGGATACTTATTGCGAGAAATTGATTAGCATAATAGAAAATGATGAAAATTTCTTAGAATTGTTGGAAAGAACCAGAAATTGTATTGATTCAGTCATTAAGGATATTAGTAATCCAGAAGCGAATAAAACTCTATCTGTAGTTAATCAACTGATTTTATATTCTGAAATTGAATGGAATGAAAGTGATATTAATCAAGCCAAGTATTATTTGAAATTGGTTGAAAATTATATTATACCTTTTAAAAACATGTCAATTGATGGAGACATGAGATATAATTTTTCTAAAAATTTTTTAGAAATTAAATTGTTTTTAGATGATAATAATTTAATCAACAAAATAATTAATAACGATGTTATTGATGAAATAGAAAGTCATGTAGACGAAACTAATAGGAACAGCAGAAAGCTATATTCTAGAAAGATATGTAAAGAAATCGATAGAATGAATAATATTATTAAAGAAAAGTTGAGTATAGTAAGGAAATTTGAAAATAAAATTTAGACTATTGTTGTATTGTTTTATATTAGTCATATATTAAATTAGATATATGTACAGTAACTGCCCATATTTCACACTGAGATGTGGGCAGTTGCTAATTATAAGAATTGTGCTGAATAAAGTTCTTAACGCATTAAAAGGTATCAGGATTTTATTGAGTACAATTTGTATTCGAGTTGTGCTAGAACTTTTTCACAATAAAAATTAATGCATATGTTTAGGAATGACATTTAAGAAATTCATCCATCCGCCAAGGGGGTAATATCAGTCTATGACATCTTTATTGTCACCTCAAGGCACGTTGAGACGGTGGTATTGATGTCAAGGGTTGAGAAGTAAGAGTGTAATAAGATAAGTAAATAAAGGC
>CAYTSC010000072.1:2973-3234 GCA_964440475.1 uncultured Muribaculaceae bacterium | reverse complement strand
ATGTTTTATGATACAGGAAAAGAAAAATGTAGTGAACATTGTAATCCATCATGTAATTGTGGAAAATACTTAGAAATATGGAATGATGTATTCATGCAATACTATGCAGATGGAAAAGGAAACTACACACCTTTAGAAAAACCTAATGTTGATACGGGAATGGGTCTTGAAAGAACTGTTCAAGTATTAAATGGGTTAGAATCAGTTTATGATACAGATCTTTTTCATAATTTAAAAAAGAAATTAGAGAATATTTCTAAT
>CAYTSC010000072.1:0-2963 GCA_964440475.1 uncultured Muribaculaceae bacterium | reverse complement strand
CTAATGTTAAGTATGAAGATAATTTAGTGAGTTTTCGTGTAATTTTAGATCATATGCGCGCATCAACATTTATTTTGGGCGATGAAACTGGTTTAAAACCATCTAATATAGGACAAGGATATGTTTTAAGAAGATTAATTAGAAGAGTAATAAGACATTTAAAAAAATTAAATGTTGAAGATCATATTTTACCTGAATTAGCTAATGTTGTAATTGAAGATTATAAAGATATTTATAAAGAGTTAGAACGAAATAAAGAATTTATTTTCAATGAACTAGAAAAAGAGGAAACTAGTTTTAATAAAACTTTAAGATCAGGAGAAAGATTATTTTATAAAGTTATTAAAAATTTAGATGGTGACACTTTACCTGGTAAAGAAGCATTTAAGTTATTTGATACATTTGGATTTCCACTAGAGATGACTATTGAATTAGCTAATGAAAATAATATTAAAGTCGATGAAGAGGGATTTAAAGAAGCATTTAAAGTTCATCAAGAAAAATCTAAGACAATCGATATAGGAAACTTTAAAGGTGGTTTGGCAGATGATAGTTATGAAACGACTAAGTATCATACATTGACACATATTTTACTAGCTTCTTTAAAAGAAATGTATGGAGAAGAAACGAGACAAAGGGGAAGTAACATAACTAGTGAAAGACTTAGATTTGACTTTAATTTAGACCATAAAATGACTGATGAAGAAAAAGAAAGATTAACTGATATAGTTAATGAGAAAATAAAAAGAAATGCTGAGGTAACATTCGAGGTAATGACTGTTGAACAAGCTGATAAGTTAGGTGCAGAAGGAGTATTTAAAGATCGTTATCAAGAAAAAGTAAAAGTTTATACAATTGATGGTATATCAATTGAAATATGTGGTGGTCCTCATGTTAAAAACACAAGTGAATTAGGTATATTTAAAATAGAAAAGGAAGAAAGTTCATCATCTGGAGTTAGAAGAATAAGAGCGACTTTAAGTTAGAGTATATGAAAAAAGAAAATATATTTAAAATAACTTTTATTAGTCTTTTGTTTATAGGACTAATTGTATATTTAATATTTATTATTTTTTATAAAAATAAAAATGTAAAAACAACATTAACACAAACTCAAGTATGTAATAAATCACATACATGTGATTGTAGCAATAAAGGAGTACCTTGTACTTGTAAATATAAAAACGCATCTAATGAAGAAGAACACCTTCTTTGTAGTAGTGAATACTCACCGTGTGAAAAAGCATACGATTGTAATTGTGAAAACAAAGAAAAATGTACTTGTAAGTATAAAATAGATAACAATCAAGAACAAGAGTTATTTTGTCCAATTGAATGAAAAAAGATAATTTAATTATCTTTTTTATTCGGTTGATTTTAATGATTCGATCATATCGATTTTCTTTAATTTAAAATGGGTAAATATTTTAACTATGTATAAAAATATTAATGTTGTTACTGTAGAGTATATATAGCTTAAAAATTGAATATTTTTTAAGAAAACTAAATTATCAGGCTCAGCAGATATAACAACAAATTGATGTAATCCTGCTCCTAATAATAATCCCCAAATAATTCCAGCAATTGACAGCACATAAGTTTCTCTATAAACATAAGTAGATATTTCTTTATCATTGAACCCCAATACTTTTAAAGTTGCTATTTCTCTTATTCTTTCATTAACATTAATAGAAGTTAAATTATATAAAATAATAAATGCTAAAATAGCTGCAGAAGCAATTATCATATAGACTATTTTATTTAAACCTTTGATTAATTTTTGAAACATTTCCAAGTTATCTTTTGTGTAGTTAACTGCAGTTATATCTTCATTGCTAATTAAATTAGTAGATATGGTCTCATAGTCATCGCTGCTTAGTTTAACTAAGATTGAATTGTATTTTGGAATACCATTTTCAAATATTAATTTATAATATTCATTACTCATATAGATATAATTTAAGATGTAGTTTTCAACTATACCTTTTACTTGAACAATGAAAAGTTTATTGCTATTATTTCTTATTTTAATATTATCATTAACATTTATGTTCATTAGCTCAGCCATTCTTTTTGTTATTAGGACACCGTGATTAGGTATAAATGTTTCACGTTTAGTTTTAATATCTTTTAGACTAGTATATGTATTTAATAACTTTTCATTTTCAGGAATTATTAAAGAAACATCATTACTTTTACCATTTTCATTTTTAAACGAAAATGATTCTTGTTTAATTAATAGAGGATTTGTAACATTATTATCAACTAAGAAGTTATTGAATTCATCATCTATTTTATTATAATCTTTATTCAAATAAATAGAGGCATCATACTTAATAGTACTTTTAAATTGTAAATCGGATATTTTTTCAATTGAGTCTTTTAATCCAAATCCTGCAACTAGTAAAGCAGTACTTCCAGCTACTCCTAAAACCGTCATAACAATTCTACTTTTATATCTAAAGATATTTCTAATAGTAATCTTCCATGTAAATGATAATTTTTTCCAAAAGAAAGTAATTCTTTCAATTAAGATATTTTTACCTATTCTTGGAGCTTTAGGTCTTAGTAATTCTGAAGGAACTACTTTTAACTCTTTAAAACATCCCCATAAAGTAACTCCTAAAAGCAAGATAATGGCAACCCCTATCATTATAAAGAAAGGGACTAATTTTATTGATATTGTTAGATTAGGAACAATATAACTAACTCTAAATATCCCATATATTATTCTCGGTATAGCATTATAACCTGCAAGTAAACCGATTGTTGTTCCAATAATAGTCGCGAACATAATATAGAAAATATAACCGAGTATTACATGTTTATTTTTATAACCTAAGGCTTTATATATACCGATTTCAGTTCTTTCTTCTTCGATCATTCTCGTAATTGTATTAAGGGTTATTAAAGCAACAATTACTATAAAGTTATAATTGATGGTGAAATAAAAAAATTAAAAA
>CAYTSC010000071.1:0-3280 GCA_964440475.1 uncultured Muribaculaceae bacterium | reverse complement strand
GTTTTAGATGCATTTAATAATTCAAGAAAAATAGATTATAACTTAGTTAAATCACAAGAAACAAGGAGGATATTAGATCGCATTATTGGATTTAGATTAAGTAAATTAATGCAATCCAAAATAGGTGGTAAAAGTGCAGGTCGTGTTCAAAGTGTTGCTTTAAAATTGATAGTCGATAGAGAAAGAGAGATAGAAGCATTTAATCCTGTTGAGTATTGGGAAATAGATGCATTATTTCCTGATTTTCAAGCAAAACTAGAAAAATATCATGGTAAAAAAATAGAGATAAATGGTGAAAAGGATGCTAATGACATATTATCATCTCTAGATAAATCATTTACTATTGAATCAATAGTAGAAAAGCCGAAAACTAAAAAAGGAGTAATGCCATTTATTACATCGACATTACAACAAATGGCTTCAACAAAATTAAATTTTGGTTCATCAAAAACAATGAGAACTGCTCAAAAATTATATGAAGGTATTGATTTGGATAATGAAACAGTGGGGTTAATTACCTATATGAGAACTGACTCGACAAGACTATCAAGTCAATTTATTAGTGAAGCATTTTCTCACATAGAAAAAAAATATGGAAAAGAATATATTGGAGCGGTTAAAGTATCAAAGAAGAAGGATAATGTTCAAGATGCTCATGAAGCAATAAGGCCGACAAGTTTAAAAAGAACTCCAGAAAGTGTTAAAGAGTATTTAACACCAGATGAATATAAGTTATATAAAATGATTTATATAAGAGCTTTGGCTTCATTAATGGCTGATGCTAAGGTACTAGCGACTTCAATTGTTTTATTCAATAATGGTTATGAATTTAAAGCAACGGGTCAAATACTAACATTCGATGGTTACTTAAAAATATATAAAGAATATGAAAAAAACGAAGACATAATATTACCAAATTTCAAAGAATATAAAAGCAATATTTTAATTGCTAATGAGGTAGTTAAATCTCAACACTTTACAAAACCGCCAGCAAGATATACAGAAGCAACATTAATTGCTGAATTGGAAAAACTAGGAATAGGCAGACCAAGTACTTATTCAGCAATAATGGAAAAAATAAAAGAAAGAGATTATGTAAATATAGTTGACAAGAGATTTGAACCTACAGAAATGGGTAAAGAAATAACTGATAAATTACAAGACGGATTTAGTCACATTATTAATGTTGAATATACAGCTAATATGGAAACTGAATTAGATGAAATAGCTGAAAATAAAAAAAATAATATATTAGTATTAAAAACATTCTTCGAAGAATTTAATCCTTTAGTTGATAAAGCATTTACTGAAATGGAGAAAAAAGCTCCAGAAACAACAGGAGAAACATGTCCGGAATGTGGAGGAGAATTAGTTAAAAGAAAAGGAAAATTTGGTGAGTTTACAGCATGTTCAAATTATCCGAAATGCAAATATATTAAAAAAGAACAAAGAGAAGTCAAGGTAATAATTCCATGTTCTAAATGTGATGGCAACATTATTGAGAAAAAAACAAGAAAAGGAAAAACGTTCTATGGATGTTCAAACTATCCAAAATGTGATTTTGCTTCATGGGATTTACCTATAGAAGAAAAATGTCCAGAATGTAAAGGAACATTAACAATTAAAAAAGACACGATAAAATGTTTGAATTGTGAGTATAAAAAAGAGTCTTAAGTAAAAGACTTTTTTTAATTATCATTTATTTTAATTGCTTTTTTAATTCAGAAAATAATGATATAATAATAAAGTGATAATATGAAAAAAGTAAATTTAGAAATTTTGTTTATTGGCTTATTATTTTTAACAATCATAACAATGATTCTTTTAATTTTGCCTAAAGAAATATATTTTAATTTTATTGAAAAAGAAAAAGTTATTACGTTGAATACACACTATGACCCAAAATTGGTTAGTGCTTGTTATGGAAATAAATTTTTGGTTAGTCATTGTAAAGATATTTCAAAAGAAATAAAAGTTACAGGATCAGTTGACAACACTAAAACAGGAAACTATATAATAGTTTATTCAGTTGAGTACAAGGGAAAAAGAAGAGAAATAACTCAGAAAATAAAAGTTATTGATGATGATAAACCAACAATTGATTTTTTAGGTACAAACTCGGTATTAATTTGCCCAAATGGCAAAATTAGTGAACCATCATTTTTAAGTTATGATAATCGAGACGGTAATATAACCGATAAAACAAAAAGAGAAATTCAGGGAGATAAATACATTTATAATGTAGTGGATTCATCTGGAAATATTGCAACAGAATATAGAAAGATAGAAAATGTAGATATTGAAAAACCAATTATTGAATTACTAGGTGGTAATAATTTATTATTAGAACTAAATCAAGAATATAAAGAACCTGGTTTTAATGTCTATGACAATTGTAGTGAAAATTTAAAAGATAAAGTCATAATATCAGGAGAAGTAAAAAGTGAAGAAGAGGGGATATATTTTCTTAATTATAGTGTTCAAGACGAAGCATCTAACCATATTGAAATAGTGAGAAAAGTGATAGTCGGAGAACCAAAATTAGATTCGAACAATAAAATAGTATATTTAACATTTGATGATGGACCAAATTCAAATACAGAGCCACTACTAGATGTTTTAAAAAAGTATAATGTTAAGGCAACATTCTTTGTAACTGGACAATTTCCCAAATATGAACATGTATTAAAAAGAATACACAATGAAGGTCATACAATAGGAGTTCATACTTATTCTCATCAATTTAAAGAAATATATGCAAGCGAAGAAAACTTTTATAATGATATAAATAAAATGCAAAATATAATAAAAAAATATAAGGGATCAGAAACAAATATACTGAGGTTTGCTGGAGGTGGTTCAAATAAAGTTTCAAAATTTAATCCCGGAATAATGACAAGGCTTACAGAATCAGTTACCTCTAAAGGTTATGTATATTATGATTGGAATGTAGATAGTAAAGATACACAATATAAAGATTCAAATAAAATATCTCAAGAAGTAATTAATCATTTAAAATCAAAATCAGACCATTTTATTGTTTTGCAACACGATATTAAAAAATCTAATATTCAAGCAACAGAACAAATACTTCGTTTTGGTTTGAAAAATGGCTATATTTTTCAACCAATAACAAATGAAACAAAACCAGTACATCATAACATTAATAATTAAATAAATATGCTATAATTAAAATAGGTGAGTATAATGAACAATAAAAAAGGGTTTACACTAATAGAACTAATCGTAACCATAGTAATACTAGGACTAGTATTACTAG
>CAYTSC010000070.1:0-3282 GCA_964440475.1 uncultured Muribaculaceae bacterium | reverse complement strand
AAAGGGGTTGGCTAGTGTGATACTAGCACCAATTCGCCATAAAAGTGAATTGGTACGATATATACTAGTCGATAAAGTATCTTTTGTCAACTCTTTTTGTTATAATTTTTCTAGAGGAGGTTAATATGTTACAAAGTATTACTGGTATTGGTCCAAAGACTGAAAAACTATTAAATAAATTAGGTATAGAAAACAAATACGATTTAGTTACATATTATCCGTACCGTTATCAAGTATATAAGATAATGAATCTTCAAGATGCCAAAGATAATGAACAAGTAGTCATTAAAGGAATAGTTGAATCAGAACCAAGAGTAATGTATATTAGAAAAAATTTTAATAAACTAAATTTAAGAATAGTAACTAATCAATTACCAGTAAATGTCACCATTTTCAACAGAGCATTTTTGAAACCTCAATTGCATGTAAATAGACAAATAGTTGTCGTTGGAAGATATGATAAAAAGAAAAATGAAATAGTGGCATCAAATATAAAGTTCGATAAAATAGATGATTTTAAAATAGAAAGCGTTTATCACCTTGTCAATGGATTAACAAATTCAACTATAACTAAAGTAGTTAATGAAGCATTGAAAAGTGTTAAAGAAGTAACTGATTATATTCCTGAATACTTAAATGAACAATATAAATTTATTGAAAAAATAGAAGCAATAAATATAATTCATAATCCCAAAGATTTAAACAATCTAAAACAAGCTAAGTTAAAATTGATTTATGAAGAGTTGTTTGTCTTTATGTTTAAAATTAATTATTTAAAAAGTCAAAGAAAGAAATTAATTAGTTCAATTAAAAGAGAGTACGATCAAAAAGAGTTAATTAATTTTATTGAAACGCTTCCTTTTACTATGACTGATGATCAGAAAAATGCAACTGAAGAACTGATTAATGATTTAAATTCTAATCAAATAATGAATCGATTATTATTAGGAGATGTTGGTTCTGGTAAAACGGTTGTTGTATTAAATGTAATAGTTGCTAATTATTTAAGTGGTTATCAAAGTGCTTTAATGGCACCTACTGAAATCTTAGCGACTCAACACTATAATAATATTTTAAAGTTAACAAAAAAAACTAATATGAGAATAGAACTATTAACAGGTTCTCTAACTAAGAAACAAAAAGATAGTATTAATGAAAGATTGAGTAATGGAGAAATAGACCTTGTAGTAGGTACTCATGCACTATTACAAGAGAATGTTGTATTCTTTAATATTGGTCTAGTTGTAACAGATGAACAACATCGTTTTGGAGTTAAGCAAAGAGAAAATTTAAGAAATAAAGGTCAAATGACAGATGTGATCTATATGAGTGCTACACCTATACCAAGAACATATGCATTAACTTTGTATGGTGATATGGATATATCGATGATTAAAGAAAAACCTAGTAATAGAAAAGATATTACTACTAAAATATATCATCCAGATAATATTAAAGAAGTATTATCTAAAATGTTAGAGGAAATTAAAGGTAATCATCAAGTATTTGTAGTAGCGCCTCTTATTTCCGAAAAAGAAGAATCGGAATTAACAAATGTTTTAGAATTAAAACAAAAATTAGATGCTGCTTTTAATAATAAAATACCAATTGATATAATTCATGGAAAATTAAAAAACAAAGAAAAAGATGAAATAATGACTAGGTTTAAAAATAATGAAACTAAGATCTTGATTTCAACAACAGTTATTGAAGTTGGTATAGATATAGAAAATGCAACGATGATGGTTATATTCGATGCTCATCAATTTGGATTAGCGACTATTCATCAATTAAGAGGTAGAGTAGGTAGAAATGATTATAATTCATATTGTTATTTAATAACTGATAGAGAAGTAGAAAGACTTAAAGTATTAGAGATCAGTAATGATGGTTTTTACATTAGTCAGAAGGATTTAGAACTAAGAGGTTCGGGTGATCTATTCGGAGTACATCAAAGTGGTGATATGGTGTTTAAAATAGCTAATTTAAAAGAAGACTATAAAATACTTTTACAAACCCAAAAAGATAGTGAAGAATTTATTAAAGAAAATAAATATATAGGTAATAAAATATATGAAAGAATAATAAAGAATATTTCTATAAATGATTGAAAAAAAATATAAATATGCTAGAATAACCAATCAAGGAGTTGATCATATGCGAGTAAACAATAATGAAGAAATTCAAAGAAGCTATCAAATGTCTTTATTTGAATTAAGAGAAAGAAAAGTTAACTATGAAAAAATGCTTAATAGTGGAGTATTAAATGAAACATCAAGAAATAAGGTATTAAATCTTCTAATGGAAACAGAGTATAAAATTAGAGATTATGAAAATGTAATTCAAGACTTAAGACCTCTTAATGTTGCACATTACTTACATGATGATAATACATTTGTTCCAATTATAAAAGATAATAATATCTTAACGAGACTATATCAGCTAGAAGAAGAAATAATGGATTATGAAGAAAAATTCGAATTCTATCAGAAACATAATATACTTAGAACTGAAGAAGGTAAAAATATTCACGTTAGATTAGCCTATTTAGATAGGAGTCAAGAAGATTTAATTAAATACGAATTAAATAAAGAAAAAAGACAAGTAAATAGGACAACAACATTAAAAAAAGAAACTAAAATATATGATTTATTAAATAAATTAAATGAACTGAAAAGAGAAATTACATATAATGAAGAATTATTAAATGATACTGAGTACCCAGAATATAGACTATTATTTGCTCTAAAAGAAAACAGACGCAAAATAATAAAAATATCAAAAAGACTAAAAAAACTAGAACTTAAACAAGGTAAAATGCAAGGTAATGTAAATTGTTTAATTGATAAAACGAAAGAACCAAAAAAAACACGTAAACTAGTTAGAAAAGCATTTAATATCTAATTACTAAATAAGTATTTGACAAATCAAATAAATCGTTATATCATTTAATTAGCATAGTAGTGATATTATGCTACTGATTACTCTTACGATTTTACAATGTGAGAGTCGATCAACCAAAACCCCCTGAAGAAGAAGCGAGAGCTTCTTCATTTTTTTTGTCCCAATTTATAAGGGTTTGTAAGGGATAAAGACCGTAAAATTTATTTTAGGTACGATTTAGGTACGATATATTTTGTTTTGTAACAGTAAAATATAATTTTTGATATAAACATAAGAAGTAAATTTTATAAATTATTTATAAAACCTTGTAATAATTGAAAAATAGTTGTATAATTAAATTACCTAACAGGTAATTTTGAAAGGAGGGTTGAGGTTGCA
>CAYTSC010000069.1:3019-3513 GCA_964440475.1 uncultured Muribaculaceae bacterium | reverse complement strand
ATGGAATAATTCTTTCTTCTCCATCTCTAATTACTTTAATATCATCTTTAATTGTAGTTTCTAAAAGCGAAGCATTATTAACTGCTTTCCATTCTTGATATGTTCCTAAAACAACATCTATCATTATTACTAAAACAATAAATATAGCATCAGTAAATTCTCCTATCAATAAAGATAGAACAATTGCAATAATTAAAATTATTATTATTGGATCAGTCATTTGATCAAGAATTACTTGAAATAATGTTGTTTCTTTTGATTTGGGCAAAACGTTTTTACCTTGAATCTTTAATCTTTCTTGGGCATCTATTTCAGATAAACCACTTTTACTTGTTTTAAAATCATCAAAAATCTCTTCAACACTTTTTTTATACCACATGAAAATCACCTACTATTATAATATATCATTTATGCATTTAATTGTAAATTTCCAATAGGTATATTTTACATGTTTAATCTTCAAGAAATGTCTTGGACTTATGTGGTTCATCAAA
>CAYTSC010000069.1:0-3009 GCA_964440475.1 uncultured Muribaculaceae bacterium | reverse complement strand
GGATAGTTTTGTTGTCTTAAAACTTCGTATAAAACTAAAGCAACACAATTAGAAAGATTTAAACTGCGAACCTTATCCGTTGTGGGTATTCGAAAACATCTATTTAAATTAGCCTTTAATAACTCTTTTGGGATACCTGTACTTTCTTTACCAAAAAAAAGATATATGTTTTCATTTACATCTGAATAATTTGCATCTGTATGTGGCTTATGACCATATCTGGTTAAATAGTAGTATTCGCCCTTATTCTTCGAATAAAAATCATCTATATTATCATAAACTTCATATACACAATCTTGAATATAATTAACTCCGCTTCTCTTTATTTTCTTTTCATCAAGTGAAAAACCCAATGGTTTAATTAGGTGTAATTTTGCATTAGTTGCAACACAAGTTCTCATAATATTACCAGTATTTTCTGGTATTTCCGGTTCAAATAAGACTATATTTAACATAATAAACTATTTAATTAATCCATACATATCTAGTATCTTATATAATTCTCCATCGTTGAAGATATAATTAGAACGACTATTTAATACACTGATTAGTTTTCCTTCACGATAATATAAAATTGTAGGTAGAGAGTTATTAGTTAATAAATTTGTATTTAACTTAATATTTATTTCATCAAATATTTTATTTTGATCTCTATAATCTGTTAGGTCTACATAATTAAACATTTTTTCCAACTTATTATCTTTAACTAATTTAGCAATTTTTTTTTCTAAGTTATATACATCTTCATTTTTTGTATAACTAAACATTAAGAAAAAGTCACCATTACCTAATGCTTTTTCTATATTGTTATATTCATATTTATTTACAATGTTCGCTAGTGGGCTTTTTTTAATTCGATTATTTTGTATACTATAATTTATTTTTGTAATTAAAAGTCCTAATAATATTGTTATTCCCAACATTCCCAATAAAATATAGTAGTTTTCTTTCTTAATTTTTCGATCATTTCTTTTAAACATATTCATCACCATCTAATTTATTTTAACACATTTAAGTGTATAATAGAACTATTCAACTTGTATTTTCATCATTTTTCTACTAAAATGATATCAGGTGATTTAATTGGTAACTCTTGGAATGTGTTTAACTATATTTTTTGCAAGGATTTTAGATGTCTCATTAGGTACAATGAGAATGATTTTAGTTGTTAAAGAAAAAAGATTATTTGCAATGCTTGTTGCTTTCTTTGAAGTAACCATCTGGTTTTTGGTCGCTAAAGAAGCTATTAGCAATATTGATAGTAGTCCTTTTATTGTAATTTCATATGCTGGTGGATTTGCTGTTGGTACTTTTGTTGGTTCCTTTCTTTCCTCTAAAATAATCGATGGTAAAGTGAAAGTTCAGGTTATTACTAAACATGATTTAGAGATAATTGATAAAATTAAAGATGCTGGATATGGAGTTTCTGTTCTTCCTACACTTGATAAAAAGTTAATGTTAATTTTAGAAGTCGATAAAAAGAAATATCCTAAACTTAAAAAACTATTAGAAAAATTAGACCCTCAAGCTTTCATCTCAGTTAATGAAACAAAGTTTGTAGAAAATGGATTCTTTATTAAATAAAAAACCGGTTAATTAACAACCGGTTCTATTTTTTCCCAAATATATGACCCATCTTCTAATTTCAAAAATGTATATCTATATGTATCTATTCTATCGTTATATATTTCTCTTATTTGAGTTTCAGTAGTCTGTTCTGTTTTTGGAGTAAAACTTTCAAAATACTTTTTAGATTGATTGAAATTTGAATATCCAGCTCCACTTTCAAGCCATACATATTTTGATAAAACTTCGAGACGATCACCAAAATCATATGCTTTTATTGGATAAGTAACAGTTTCTATACCAATTGGTGAATCACTTAAGTTAATACAGTGAAATTACATCTTATTTTAGATGGAGTTGTAAATGAACTTACACCAGTAATAATTCCTGAACTTTCTCTACCAAATATTTCTTGGTATGAAACATTTAGTTCATCTCCTTTAATTATATATTTATAAACTAATACTCCGTTTATTAATGCATTTTTATCAGCATCACAATCAAATTTATCAGCAGATGTCAATTCATCGCATTTAACATATACACTTTCGATTGTATTTGTTCTTAAATATTGATGTAGCGCAATCGTCTTCTTTTGTGTAGAACTTAAATCAGATGCAATTACTACTACATCTCTAAATATTGAAGGAGATCCAGCTTTCATTGTTTTTTCTTCATAATCAAATAAATTTTTAAATTTAGTTACTTTAGCGTCTGTAACTGGTATTTCATTAGGTTCCAAAGGATTTTGCTCTGGATTTTGTTCTTCTTTTTTAATTGAAGATATTTTATCATCACATTGTTTATTGTAGCCTCTTTTCTCATTTATACCTTTAAAATAAATATATAATGAAAATGACACAACAATACCAATAACTAAAAATAATATTTTTATTGCTTTTGTATTTGTTACTTTAACTTCTTCAACATTTTTAACGTCTTCTTTTTTTTCTTCCACTTTTCATCCCTTTTTCTTTTTATAACTCATCAACATTAACGCCTTCTTCTTTTAATAGATCGGCGAAAATATCTTTAAATCTAGCCATTTCTTTAATTTTAGCATCTTCATAAATGTTCTTAGTATTTTTAATTGCTAAATATATGTGCTTTAGAGTTACATATTCTGAGTTTTCAAAAACAGCATTACTAAACGCATTTGCCAAAACAGTTAAAGCAACATCTGGATATCTAGCCGCTACTTCATAAACTCTTTTATATTCACTGGTCATTTCAGTAATAAATAACATTATTTTTTCTAATATAAAATCTGTATATTTAAAGTTTGCACCAGTTTGTTTAGCTATTTTAGGATATGTTCCCATTAGTATTTTAACTACTGTTGGAATATCTGGTTCAGATACATCTACTTTTTGAAAACGCCTTAAAAATGCCCGGTCTCTTAAAATATATGTTTCATATTCTTCCGTAGTGGTCGCGCCTATC
>CAYTSC010000068.1:0-3522 GCA_964440475.1 uncultured Muribaculaceae bacterium | reverse complement strand
TTACTAATACCGATAATTAAGAAAATTGCTTTTCATGTAAATGCAATCGATTATCCTAATGAAAGAAAAGTTCATAAAAAACCAATGCCAAGACTTGGAGGACTTGCCATATTTTTGGCATTCTTAACTGGATATATGTTATTTGCTCAAAATATGAAAGAAATGCTCGGAGTAATAATGGGAAGTATTGTATTAATACTTGTAGGTTTTATCGATGATATTAATCCAGTTTCCTCTAAGTTTAAATTAATTGGTCAAATTTTTTCAGCAAGCATTGTTGTCTATTATGGTGGAATAATATTACAGGAAATATCTGCATTTGGGGTGTATATTAACTTTGGAATATTTAGTCCGGTTGCTACTGTAATATTCATTGTAGCCATAATAAATGCAATTAACTTAATAGATGGACTAGATGGATTATCTGGTGGTATATCTTCAATATACTTTGGCACGATATTAGTAATAGCTATATTAACAGGCAAAATGATTGGCTTAGAAGTAATGTTATCATCAATCATGCTTGGAGCAATATTAGGTTTCTTAGTTCATAATTTTTATCCAGCTAAAATATTTGCTGGAGATTCTGGGAGTATGTTTATGGGGTATATGATAGCTATTGTTGCTTTATTAGGATTTAAAAATGTTACTTTAACATCATTAATAGTTCCAGTCTTAATTTTAGCTATACCGATAATAGATACTATTTTAGCTATATTCAGAAGATTTTTAGCGGGTAAACCAATAGGTTTAGCTGATAAAGATCATATTCATCATCAGTTATTAAAGATGAGGTTTAGTACAAGAACAACCGTTTTAATAATATATGTAGTAAATATTTTGTTCTCATTAGTATCGATATTCTATGTAGTTGGTAATAGTAAGCAAGCAATGACCCTTTATGTAGTATTGATGTTAATATTAATTTTATTTGTTTTAAAAACAAATGTTTTATATGATCATGCTTCAAGAAAAAAGAAGAATATTAAGAAAAAGAAAGAAATTACTTAAAAAAGAAATTTTTTTATGTTATATTATTAACATAGAGGTGTATGTGAATGAATTTAGAGGGGAAAGTAGTAATAGTTACCGGAGGGGCTAGTGGTATTGGACTTTCTTGTGTTAAGAAGTTTTTAGTAGTAATTGGAGATTATTCTGATAATGGAGAAGAAGTTTTAAAAGAACTAAATAATCCTAATGTTCAGTTTATGAGAATGGATGTTAGAAAAGAAGAACATGTTAAATTACTTGTTAGCAAAACCGTTGAAATATATGGTAAGTTAGATGTAATGGTTGCAAATGCAGGAGTTGGTGATGGTGGTCTTTTAGCAGATTGTCCAACTGAATCATTTGATAATATTGTTTCTATTAATCTAAGAGGAGTATTTTTATGTAATAAATACGCTATTCAAGAAATGTTAAAAACTGGTGGAGGAAGTATTGTCAATATATCTTCTATATTAGGTATAGTCGGTGAAGCGCTTGCACCTGCATATTGTTCATGTAAAGGTGGAGTTAGTAATATGACTAGATCAGCAGCTTTAGGTTATGCTACTAAAAATATTCGTGTTAATGCAGTGGCGCCTGGATATATTTATACTCCAATGATCGAAGCAGCTGGCTCAGCTGATAACTATCAAGGGTTGATAAGTAAACATCCAATTGGTAGATTGGGTGAAGCTGATGAAGTAGCTGATGCAGTTTTATTTTTATCAGGAGATCAATCAACATTTATAACGGGTGTTATACTACCAGTTGATGGTGGTTATACTGCAATATAATAAAATAAACAAAAAGAAAGACTAGAGTAAGCTCTCTAGTCACTTTTTTAATTTCCATTTGAGGCTGGAATCACCGTTTTTTTAATTTCCATTTGAGGCTGGAATCACCCGCTTTTTATAGTTGCAATAGATATAAATCAATTGCAAACATAATGTAACATATTTTAATACATTAGTTAATTCAACTTTATCTTTGGACTAAATTATTGTATACTTAACTTGGTGATAGGATGATATATGTATTGTTTACTATTTACGTTATTTTAGCTTCAAGTGGTTTGATTTTATTTAAATTAGGTAGTGAAGGAATAGCTATTAATTTTATTAAAGGAGTTAATATTTCTATTAACTGGTTATCATTATTAGGAATAATTTGTTATATGGCAAGTTTTGTTTTATGGTTAGTTATAGTTAGTAAAGTAAAATTAACATGGGCATTTCCATTATCGGTTGCTTTAATTAATACAATAATATTTATTATGTCTTCTATTATCTTTAAAGAAACAATTAGTCTAACTCAAATAGCGGGTGTAATTCTTATTTCTATAGGAGTAGGATTAATAGGAATTAAGGCAGTGGTATAATGATAATATACGATTTTGATGATACCATTTATGATGGAGATAGTAGTATTGATTTTTATAAATATTGTTTTAGTAGAAAACCATTTTCTGCTTTAATATCTTTAATAGTAACTGCTTTTAATTTGCCTCTTTATATGTTAAAAATAATTTCTCATCGTGAAATGAAAGAAAAAGTTTTTAAGTTTGTTACTAAGTTTAATAACTTAGAAGAAATGGTCGAAGACTTTTGGGATGAAAATGAAGGTAGGATTAAGAAATGGTATCTAGCACAATATCACAAAGAAGATGTAGTCATATCTGCTTCATTTGATTTTATTATTAAACCTATTTGTCATAGATTGAATATTAAACACGTTATCACAACAGATTATAATATTAAAACGGGTAAAATTATTGGACCTAATTGTCATGGTAAGACTAAGATAATAAAGTTTGAAAAACAATTTCCAGGAAAAAAGATGAAACAAGCTTATTCTGATTCCCCAGTTGATAGACCAATATTAGAATATGCCAAAGAAGGGTTTGTTGTTATTAAAGAAGATGTCATTCCTTATGAAGAACATATTTTTGCTAAAACATTACATTGTTACTTATTTGATACTAAGTTTTTAGCATTGTTTATGAACTCATTAATGGGATCTATTTTATTAATCTTATTTAGTTTACTTTTAAAAAATATTATGAATATATTATATAGTTTTTCATTAGGATATTTACTTACAACAATATGTCTTTACTTATTAAGTTCTAAAACAATATATGATTTAAAACCAAGTATAAATAAACTTAATAAATTTGCCTTAGCTAATATACCGAGTTATGTTTTAATGTTATGCTTTGTATATACTTTAGGAGTTGTATTTGATATATCTGCATTAACAACAATGTTATTAATAATAGTTATATATTTTCCATCGATGTATTTAACAATGAAATTATTAAAATAAAAAGGGTGATTAATTTGAAAATAAATGTAGGAGTTAGTAATCGTCATGTGCATTTAACAAAAGAAACTTTTGTTAAATTATTTCATCATGATGAAATAACAAAAAGAAATGAACTAAATCAGATAGGAGAATTTGCTTCTAATTTTACTATTTCCTTTGATTTATAAAATATTTTGATTTTTTTAATTTGGAAAAATTCTAGAGAAAAAA
>CAYTSC010000067.1:1578-3544 GCA_964440475.1 uncultured Muribaculaceae bacterium | reverse complement strand
GAGCGCACGCCTGATAAGCGTGAGGTCGATGGTTCAAGTCCATTCAAGCCCACCATTTGTAAAACACCTAATTATATTAGGTTTTTTATTTGTAAAAAAAATTAAAAAAATACTTGCAATTCATTATTTAATAGTATATAATCTACATGTGCTTGTTTAATACAAGCATATCTAGGCCCGTTGGTGAAGTGGTTTAACACACATGCCTTTCACGCATGCATTCATGGGTTCAAATCCCGTACGGGTCACCAATTTGTAAAATTCCCTTAAGCTAAGGGTTTTTTTATGTCGAAAATCAATTAATTAAAACAATAATTATTAAAAAATAATGTTTAATTGTTAAAAAAATGATATAATTTCAGTGGTGATGAAAAATGATTTATTTAGATTACTCAGCTACAACTAAACCAGATGAAGATGTAGTTGATAAATTTAATTATATAGTAAACAACCATTATGCTAATCCTAATTCAAATTATAAGATTGCCAAAGAAACAATAGGCATAATAAACGATAGTATTAATGATATAGCAAGTTTTTTTAATGTTTTAGAAACAGAAATAATATATACATCAGGTGCTTCAGAAGCTAATAATTTAGCATTAAAAGGATCGGTTGAAGGAAAAAAAGGACAAATTATTTCGACAAGATTAGAACATTCATCGATAATAACCCCTTTAGGATATTTACAAAAACAAGGCTATAAAGTTTCTTTTGTTAAATTAGATGAATATGGTCAAGTAGATATTAATCATTTAAAAGAGTTATTAAAAGAAGAAACAATTCTTATTTCCATTGCTTTAATAAGTAGTGAAGTAGGATTAATACAAGATATAAATAAGATAAGTGAAATTGCAAAGAGTATTAATCCAAATGTAATATTTCATTCAGATATTACTCAGGCAGTAGGCAAGATAGATATCGATTTATCTAATATAGATTTAGCCTCATTTTCTGGACATAAATTTTATGCATTTAAAGGAATAGGTGGATTAATAAAGAAAAAAGAAGTTAATTTAACTCCTTTAATCCATGGAGGAAGAAGTCTAACTAATTATAGAGCTGGCACTCCTCAAACAGAACTTATTACATCGATGGGATTTGCTATTAATAAATTAAGTGATTTAAAAACAGATCATGTTAGCAAATTAAATAAAATGATTAGAAATCATCTAAGTCAATATACTAATATTGTAATTAATTCTAATGATAAGTGTTTACCACATATAATAAATTTTAGTATTTTAAATAAACCAAGTGATGATACTCAAAGTTATTTTAATGATAATGATATATATTTATCAACTAAAACAGCTTGTTCAGAAAGTGGTAGTTATTCAACAGTTGTTTTTGAATTAACTAAGGACATAGAAATATCTTCATCATCGATTAGGGTTAGTCTTTCTAAATATACTACTGAAGATGAAATAAATACATTTTTAGAAGTTTTAGATGCATACATGGTGAAAGATGAAAATAATTAAAGTAACAGCAATTTGGTGTGTTTCCTGTATTATAATGAATGATTTAATTGAAGAGTTAAAAGATGAATTAAATTTAAATATAATAGAATATGATTATGATTTAGATGAAGAAGTTAAAAAATATGATGTAGGAAGAAAACTACCTGTTTTAATTTTATTAGATGAAAATGATAAAGAAATTAAAAGAATAATTGGAGAAAGATCTAAGAAGGATTTAGTTAAAGAAATAAAAGGTGATTTATGAAAAAATATTTAATATTTATTTTTCTTTTATTGATGCCATTCACTGTTTTAGCAGAAACTAAAACAATAAATGTCCATTTATTTTATCAAAATGGTTGTTCTCATTGTGATGCAGAAAAAGACTTTTTTGAAAAATACTTAGAAGAAAATAAAGATGTAAAATTATATACATATAATATATATGGAACAAGTAAAGAAAAAAGAATATTCAAAGATGCTCAAGTAGCAGTGTCGAAAAT
>CAYTSC010000067.1:0-1568 GCA_964440475.1 uncultured Muribaculaceae bacterium | reverse complement strand
TAGGTTATGGAACTGATAAAACAACAGGTGAAGATATAAAAAATATAATAGATTTTTATAGAGAAAATAACTATAGAGATTTAGTTGGTGAAGTTGCTTTTAAAAAAGATGAACCAAGTAGTGAAGATAAACATAGTTCATCATCAAATAAAGAAGAAAATGAATATGTTCAAGAAGAAATAAATGTTCCAATATTAGGTAAGATTAATCCAAAAAAAGTATCATTACCCTTACTAGCTGTTATTATTGGGTTTGTTGATGGTTTTAATCCATGTGCAATGTGGATATTGATTTTCTTAATAAGTATGTTATTTGGAATGAAAAATCAAAAAAGAATGTGGGTCTTAGGACTAACGTTTATTGGAGTATCGGCATTTGTTTATTTCTTATTTATGGTTGGTTGGTTAGAACTAGCAGAGTATTTAAACTCAGTTAAATACTTTAGAATCGGAATTGCCGTAATAGCTTTAATATTTGGAATAGTTAACATAAAAAGATATATAAAACAAAAACAAGAAGATGATGGCTGTGATGTAGTAGACGATAAAAAAAGAAGTATAATTATGAAAAAAATAAAACAAATTGTCACTTCTAATAGTTTTATTATTTCCTTAGTAGGTATAGCATTATTAGCAGTATCAGTTAATATAATAGAATTACTATGTTCTTTAGGTTTACCTGTAATGTATACTAATGTTTTAGCAATGAATAATATAATTGGAAGTGTTAAGTATTTGTATATATTTATTTACATATTATTTTTTATGATTGATGATTTAATAATATTTTTCATTGCTATGAAAACGTTAAAAATAAAAGGAATATCAACAAAATATACTAAGTATTCGCATTTAATAGGTGGTTTAATAATGTTATTAATAGCAATATTAATGATCTTCAAACCAGAATGGTTAATGTTTAATTTTAAATAATATGTTAAAATTATTAATAGAAAAGAGGTAACTATGGACGGAAATTATGGGATTGATTCATACGAAAGAGAAGAAGCTAATTTAAAAGATGAACTAGAATTAATGGTTGGTTTTTTAAGTGAAAATGCCGCAGTAGAAAGATTTGGCATAACTCCTGAAGAACTTGCTAATCCAACTGAAGATACACTAGAAAAAGTTAAACAAGCTTTAATCGATGAAGAAACAACAAAAAGATTATAAAAAAATAATTGTTTTTAAAATATATGTGCTATAATTTAAAAACAATTTATTTGTCTTCTTAGCTCAGTCGGTAGAGCAACTGACTCTTAATCAGTGGGTCTAGGGTTCGAATCCCTAAGAGGACACCAATGAAATCAAAGGATTGTGAGAAAACACAATCTTTTTTTATGCTCAAAAACAATAAAAAGCCGCCATTTAGCCACCATTTGGATTAAAAAGTGTTATAATTTAAATATATATTAACTTTTTAGGAAAGGTGTGAAGGTACTATGTTATTTCAAATTAAAGATGGAAAAGCAAAACAAGTAAGAGAGAAAGAATTTAAATTAGAAAAAGATATTCAGTTTTTTGTCGAAAAAAATATGGAAGAGCTTCTGGGATTAGAATTTATAACTA
>CAYTSC010000066.1:3579-3879 GCA_964440475.1 uncultured Muribaculaceae bacterium | reverse complement strand
GATATTGATAATTTACTTAATAAAACATCTAGTATGTCTCAACATACTATGCAAACAGATAGTCGTTGGAATAAATTATATAGTGATCAATTAGCCATTATGATGTATTCATTAATTCAATTATCTCCATATTTTGATGATATATTTGTTGACTTTAATCGTGGTAATCATGATAAACAAAGCATGGATGCGTTGTATTTAAATATAGCAACAAGTATATTAATGTCATCAAAACTTAAAAATATTCATATCGATTATGATAAATCTGCTCTATTTAAGGAAAGTTACTTTAGTTGGGGA
>CAYTSC010000066.1:0-3569 GCA_964440475.1 uncultured Muribaculaceae bacterium | reverse complement strand
ATTCTTAAGTACACATGGTGAATTAGCAGATAAGACACTAGTTCAAAATTTGGAAGTAAAATATAGTGATTTAATTCGTAGACATCCATATGTAAATATTACGGCTGGTCATACACATCAAATGTCAATGAATTTTTTTGGAGATAAAATAGTCTTCCGTGAACCATCTCTCTGCCCAGTAACGGCTTTTGAAGCGGAAACAATGGGGTTAAATGGTAAGGCAACGACAGCTCAAATATTTAAAATATGGGAAAAAGATAAAAGAATGCCGTTAATTGAACCATTTGAATTTGAAAGAAAAAAATTATGGAAAGATAACGAAGATCCAACTCCAGATACAGCGGTTTCTTCAATGGAAGAACTTCAAGAGTTTATGTTTGAAGAAGGATTAATGAGGCCGACTCATAAGCAAATAGAACTAGCTAAATATTATAATGGGTTATATAGAAGAGTTAAAAGCTTTTTAAATGAACAAGGACAAGATACATCTAATATTACTCCAAGAAAAGCAATGGAAATAGCTAAAATGATGGGATTGAAATTACCTATTGAACTTAGACATGAAAATGAAAATTTTGTTCTAGATAATATGAGAAAAATACTAAGACCATAAGGTCTTTTTTCTTGATAAAAACAATTGCATAAACTATAATAATTATTAGGGGAGGTGTATAAAATGTCAGAACAACTAATTACCTTTATTAATGAAAACTTAAATTCTATAATTCGTTTAGCAGTTTTAGAAAAAGATAAGATCGAAAGAGAAAAATTTATTCGTATTAAAATTACGAAGTTAATTGAAAGTATAGACATTATTTTAAAAGAAAATAAAAACATATTTTACGATCATCAAGCCGCTGGATTTAGGTGTCAGCAAAAGGCATTAAGACATATGTATTTAAACGATGACAATGAATAAAAAAGTTGTTGTTTTAGGTGGAGGAACTGGAATGAGTTCTTTACTTAAGGGCTTAAAAAATTTTCCTGTTGAAATAAGTGCAATTGTCTCGGTTAGTGATGATGGTAAAAGTACAGGTAGATTAAGAGAAGAGTTTGGAATTCCTGCAGTTGGCGACGTCAGAAAAGTTTTAGTTGCTTTATCTAATACCAAGGAAACGCTTTTTGAGGAGTTACTTGATTATCGTTTTGCTACAGCTAGTGGTTTAAATGGGCATACAATTGGTAATCTTCTATTAACAGCTGCGACTAATACATGTGGAAATATGAGTGAAGGTATTGAACTTTTATCTAAATTACTTAGTTTAAAAGGAAAGGTTATTCCTTTAACTGAAGATAGTGTAACTCTCATGGCTCAGATGGATGATGGTAGTATTATTGAAGGTGAACATAATATTACTGAAGCCAATAAACACATTGAATACATTTACTATAAAGAAGAACCAATTGTTAATCAAATAGCTGTTGAAGCAATTTACAATGCTGATTTGGTTATTTTAAGTATGGGGAGTCTTTATACAAGTATTATTCCTAATTTACTATGTCCAGGCATCAATGAGGCATTAGATAAATCAAAAGCACCTATTCTTTATGCTTGTAACATTATGACTCAACCAGGGGAAACAGATGAATTTTCTGTATCCGATCATGTTAACTTGTTAAATGAATATCTAGGAGCAAAAAAAGTTTCAGTAGTTGTTGCTAATAAATCGATAATTGAAGAAACTTCCAGAAAAAAGTATGAAAGCACTGAACAAAAAAATCCAGTACTTATAGATTTGGAAAATCTACAAGGTACAGAAGTTATTGCTAATGATTATTTCGTTATTGAAAATGAATTAATTAGGCATGATTCCTTAAAAGTAGCTTCAGACATATTTACGTATATGCTATTTAATATGGAGCCTGGGAAATATAATGTAGTTGGTAAATCATATTTATATCAAAGAAAAAAGTAAGAAATATTATTTCTTACTTTTTATTTTTTAATTACATTTGAAAGTAATATCTAATTTTTGTCTAGCATAAGAGTTAATTGTAAAGAAAGCCGACCCTTGCTTCAAACATTTTATTTGTAACTCTCTATTACCGATATAATCCATTTCTATGACTGAACCATATGGCGAAGTAGTATCATAATTCCTCCCAATAGCTGTTGAATATGCAACGACTGTGTTTCCAACAGTAGTGTAATAACTCACTAAAGACATATGATTTGGTTTAACCATAAAATAAATTTCAGGTTCAACGATATAATTTACACTTTTTGAAACTCCATTAATAGTTGCAGTAATCTTTACTGTATTAGGCTCTTTAGTATCGCTTGAGCCATATTGATTAGCAATAATTTTTATTTGTTTGCCAGAAGGCACAGAAGTAAATGTTTTACCGCTAGTTGACCATTCTACATCATATGAATCAGGGTTATCAGTCTTTGGCTTGATTGTTAATGTTACAGATTTTTGAGTGGCACTATAATATGAAATATTACGTCTAGAATAATTATTTGAATCTATAGGAACTATATCAAAATCTTTTACGGGATTATTAACAGTAATTTTTATTACGGCCTTTTTACCATTATTAGAAGAAATTGTAATATCCGCTATACCTCTATTCTTACCAGTTACTTTACCATTAGAGTCAACGCTAGCAATGTGACTTAAATCTGAACTATATGTTAAAGTTTTATTTGTAGCATTATTTGGTAAAACAGTAGCATTAATTTGATATGTATCACCAATTGCAACCGTAGCATTAGCATTAACAGATATTCCTGTTACATCTACTGGTTTTGGTGCTTCACTACTTGAAGGCTTATCAATTGGCTTTACACTACTAGATGGAGTATCAGCAGGTTTAGTGCTTGACGGGGCCTCAGCTAATTTTTCCCATTTGGCTTCTAAAACTATATTTTTAGTAATTTTAGTTTTAAAATTATATGTATTACCATTTAAGTACCAACCAGAAAATTTATAACCACTACGTGTTGGATTAGCTATCTTAGAAACGGTTTTATTTTTAGAAACTTCAACTGTAACATTCTTTTTACCATGCCATCAGTTTGTTTACCAGGGACGCATATTCCTGAAACATCACCTTTAACATCACACATAAATACTGGAACTCCAGCATCAGAGAAACTTTCTGCCATAACTTTCATTGTAATTGTTTTACCTGTTCCAGAAGCTCCAGCGATTAAACCATGACGATTAGACATTCTTAAGTTCATCATTATCCGCTTATCTCCGGTAAGCCCCATATAGATTTCATCATTTAAATACATTTTAACTCTCATCCTTTTTTTTCATATTTTCTAAAACGATTATTGCTTTTTTAACTTCATAATCGCCTGTATTTTTCAAGTTTAAAGAATCTAACTTTTCTTTTAGTATTCTTTTTATTAATTCATCATTATTTAATTTTAGTTCTTCTTCAGTTGCTTCAATTTCAATATATATTCCCTCAGGATTTTTAACGTTTTGAATTGCGATTTCAACATCATCTTTTAAATATATATAAGAGTGATTCTCAATTGTAAATAATGTTTTAAAGTCAACACTCTCTAAAACTTTCATGGTATTTTGACTTGAATCGACCGCGACATTTAT
>CAYTSC010000065.1:0-3881 GCA_964440475.1 uncultured Muribaculaceae bacterium | reverse complement strand
AACTATACCAAATATTGATCCAAATATTAGTAATCCAATTATTATTGTAACAGGATGTAATTTCATCGATTTACTCATTATTAATGGATGTAATATATTACCTTCTAACATTTGGGTTATGGTTATAACAACTAAGACTAATATTCCAGTTGTTGTACCCTGACTGAAACCAACTATAATAGCCGGTACAGCACCAATATATGGACCAATATATGGAATAATATTAGTAATACCACAAAATATACCAAATAAAATTGGAGCTTTTAAACCTACTAAAAGAAATCCTATTATATTCATAGTCATTAGTACTGATGATGAGAATAATGTTCCTTTAACAAAACTATGTAATTTAAAGTCTAATACTTTAAATAATAATTTAGATTCTTTTTGATATTTATTTGGAACAAATGAGAACAAATGTCTACTCGCACCTTTAAAATTTAATAATAAGTAAAAACCTACTAGTAAGGCTATTGCAAATTGACCTAAATATAGATACAAAAGTCGAAGGAACATCATTCATAAATGTTTTACTATAATCTTGTATTGATGCAAATACTCCAGCTCTAACTTCTTCAATTTCTAGTCCTTCAATGTTGCTAATTCTATCAAATAGATTATTTAATTGAATACTTCCATCATTAACTATCTTAGGAATCATTTTTGTCAATTCGTTTAATTGTTCCGATAGCACCGGTATAAGAGCCCAGAAGAAGACAATTAATAATAAAATTAATATTATATAAACTAAAGAAGTTGCCCATACCCTCCTCATTCCTCTTTCACTTAAGTATGTAACTATTGGATTCAATATCCAAGCAATTCCTAAACCTAATATTACTGGAGAAATAATTAAAACTATCCTCCAAAGAAATGAAAATATTTTCCATTCTTTTAATAACATTGTACCTATAAATACTATTCCAATAATAATAACAAAATATAATATTTTTAATATTCTACTGGATAAATGTAGTACTTGATTCAATTCCTTGCTATCTACTTCTTTTTTCATAAGTTATCACCTAAATTAATTATACAATATATATATAAAAATTGATATTATTTTACTTTTCCTTTACTAATCTAGACTTTAAAGTGGTTTTTCTATTTTCTGAATAATCGCTTGCAATACTCTTTTCTAATGCTTTATAATCTCCAACAAGTATTAAACTTTTTTTGGCTCTTGTTACTCCTGTATAAATTAATTTATTATATAACATTCTAGAATAATTCATTGTTAAAGGTATTATTACATGATTAAATTCACTTCCTTGACTCTTATGAATACTAATTGCATATGCATGTTTAATATTTATTAAATCTTCTTTTTTATAAGAAACAAAATTACCATCAAAATTAGCTTCTAATATGTTTTTATTGTCATTAGGATTTATCGTTTCAATAATACCTATATCTCCATTATAGACATTGTTATCTGAATCATTAACTAATTGAATTATTTTATCATTCTCTCTATAAATTACATCTCCGTGTTTAATTTCTAATTTATTCTTGCTTTTAGGATTAAAGTGTTCTTGAAGTAATATATTTAAATTATCAATACCATTTTCTCCTTTATACATGGGCGCAAGTAATTGTATATCATCTTCTGTTAATGATTTATTTAGTGATAAATCACATATTTGTTTAATTGTTTCTTTTATTTGACTTGACTTAACGTCGATGTACTTGAAATCATCTTTTTTATCAAAAAATGTATTACCGATATTTGTTTCTTTAATCTCTTGAGCTAAATATGGAATATATGAATTAGGGCTTTGTCTATATATTTCTTTTAAAGAAACTGTAATAAACTGATTAGAATTAATTAAATCACTTAAGACATTACCTGGTCCAACACTTGGTAATTGATTTTCATCTCCAACAAAAATGATTTGACAATCATGGATTATTCCCTTTAATAAATGATTAAGCAAATATGTATCAACCATACTTGTTTCATCGATTATTATTACACGGGGGTTTCTTGGATTATACTCATTAAAAGCAAATGTATCATCATCTTTATTCCACTTTAAATAACGATGAATAGTTGAAGAAGAACTATTAGTAGCCTCAGCCATTTTCTTACTTGCCCTTCCAGTAGGTGCTAATAAAACTATTTTTTCAAAGTCTTCTTCTTTATACCAATCATATATAGATCTAAACATTTTAACTAAACCATTAATAATGGTTGTTTTACCAGTTCCAGGTCCTCCAGTTATAATACTAACATTATTTTCTATTGAAGATTTAATAGCTAATTTTTGTTCATCATTATATTTAACCTTTACTTCTGATTCAATATTTTCTAATAGATTATCAAAATTAACTATTTTATTCTTTCTTTTATCTTTAATACTCAATAAAGTATTAGCAATATATTTTTCCATTTCATAATAATCAGTTAAATAATAACGATCTTCTTCAATAATTATTTTATCTTCAGACATATTATGTAAAATACTCATATATTCATCTTCTTCTAATATAATATTAAAATTTTTTTTCAAATATAAATATATTTCTTCTTTATAACTATATGTATCACCTGAATTAAATGATATTCTTTTTAACGTTTCTACAATACATGCTTTAACTCTTAACTCATCATTAAAACTATGATTATTTAAATATATTTTATCTAGTTTATTAAAATCAATATCCGTTATTAAATCATATATATTTTCGTTAATAATAGTAAATACTAATGTACTATAATTTTTTATTAATTTTAATGATTCTTTTATTGAAAAACCAAGTTTTTTTAAATCTATTAACAATTCATCAGTTTCACTATATTTAATAATTGAAGAATGTATTTTATTAGCTCTTTTTTCACTTAAACCAGGAATTAATAATAAATTATCAACCGATTCCTTTATTTTATTAATAGAATCTTTTCCATACATTTTTACTATTTGTTTAGCAGTTTTTTCTCCACATCCTTGAATTAATGAAGAAGTTAAAAATTCTATGATTGCATCTTCTTCTTCGGGTTCAATTCTTTCATATGATGAAGTTTGGAATTGATACCCATATTTAGGGTGATTAATATATTCTCCTATAAACAAATAATCTTCTTCCGAATTCAAATTAGCAAAATAACCAGAAAAAGTAATAGTCTTATTAATTAAATCTTCAAGTTCAGAATCCGCTTCTTTTACCTTAAATAATCCAACTATATAACCATTATTACTTTCAAATATACTACTTCTAAATCTTCCTTTAATACTATTCATACTACCTCTTAAGTAAAAATATCATAAAAAAACAATTAAAGCAAACAAACTTTTGATTGAATAATTGTTTTTTAAGGAACAAATATTGTTACGTTACCTGTTCTACTCGCATCACTTAATCTTGCATTTATAAATGTTTGAGCATCTACATCTTTTACTATTATATTTATTCCTGAGGTTATTCCTGAAAACATATAATTATATGATGTTACTGAGGTGAATGTCATATTGCGCAGGTTTAAATCAGTGAGGCCGTGACAGCCAGAAAACATATAAGACATATCGGTGACGTTGCCCGTATTGAAATTGCTTAAATCTACACTTGTTAGACTACTACAGCCACCAAACATAGTGGACATAGAGATGACGCTGCTTGTATTGAAATTGCTTAAATCTATACTTGTTAGACTGCTACAGCCATAAAATATATAGGACATATAGGTGACATTGCTTGTATTAAAATTGCTTAAATCTAAACTAGTGAGACTGCTACAGCCTTCAAACATATGGGACATATTGGTGACATTGCTTGTATTAAAATTGCTTAGATTATTGATTGTTTTTAACTTTGTAAAATGAGTAAATAAATTACTACTATTTGGATTAGCATTTAAGATACCATTACTTTGGATATAT
>CAYTSC010000064.1:0-3887 GCA_964440475.1 uncultured Muribaculaceae bacterium | reverse complement strand
ATTTCAATTGGAGTTTCAATTTCAATTGGAGTTTCAATTTCAATTGGCTCTTCTACTTGAATTGGTTCTTCTACTTGAATTGGTTCTTCTACTTGAATTGGATCTTCCGCTTGAATTGGTTCTTCCGCTTGAATTGGTTCTTCATTAATCATTTTTTCTTCTAAGCTAGGAAGAATATCATCTTCTTTTGGATTTGGTAATACTTCTTTATCATCTTTCATTTTTGGAAGATCATCGAATTCATTACCATTATTATTTAAAAAATCAGGATTCATACAATTCCTCTTTCTATTCTATTAAAAGAATATCATTTTTTAATAGAAAAAACAATATTTATATGTCTTTTGGCATTGCTATTAATGTTGTTTTTTCTGAAAAATCTAATAAGTTCATTACTTCAATAACCAGATTGTAATCAAAATTTTTAAATTTTTCAATGTAATTTTCATCAAATTCAGTTTCGCTTTCAATACAATCTATCACGTAATCAATATAATTGATTTTAGATTCAGTCATTAAAATACCACTACTTAGTATTCCCCTTTTATATAGTTCAAAACTTTCTTCACTAATTTTAAATTTTTTATGAAATTCTTTTATAGTTTCTAATAATTTAAATATGCAATTAGAAGAAGATGCAATTGTTATTACTAGATGTTCTTCAGTGATATTAACAGAGAATTTAATATCATAAACAAAATTATTTTCGTGCAAATATTCACTTAATTCTGAATAGCTACCTATATTCAAATGGAGAATTGCATCGATAGCAAAATCCAAATCAGCAGCATTAATATTCAATTCTCTAAATATTGACCTTGGCATCTTATAACTAATTAAACATTTAGGTGAAGCAATATTAGTAGTAATTTCCTCTATTTTTTTTACGACTGAGTCTGGTTCTTTATGCTTTTTAATCTCAACATCAAATAATGGCGGAAATTTTTTGTTATTTTGGTTGTCTCGAATTAATTTTATCGTTTTTTTAACATCAAAATTTCCCGCTACTATTAAATACATTTGACTAGGATGATAAAAATGTTCATAAAATTGTTTTAAGTGTTCTGTTTTAATATTTAATATATCTTTTTCTGTTCCAATTATTTTTTTTCTGTATGGATGTTTATGATATGTGTTTTTAAATAATTGATCATATAAGTTACTAATTGGTTTGCTTTTTAACATACGTATTTCTTCAATGATGATTCCTTTTTCTTTTTCTGTTCCTCTATCAGTGAAATATGGTTTTTGAACATAATCAAGAAGATAATTTAAACCTTTATAAAAATTTTTGGAACCATAAAAATAATATTCAGTATGCTTATATGATGTTTGAGCATTACGACTTAAACCTAATTGACCAAATTTATCGTGAGCATTCTTTCCATTTTCTTCTTCAAATAGTTGATGCTCTAAAAAATGAGCTAAACCATGCGGAACTTTAATATAATCTTTTTCACCCTTCTTTTTAAATTCAGTAGTTGCCCCACCATATGGAGTATAAAAACTAGCAGAAAAGCTTTTTTTAATATCACTAGGAAAAAGATAGACCTGAAGACCATTTGGTAATTTTTCATAATAATAAACATCTTCTGAAATTTTAATTATTCTTTTCTTTATCACAACTATCCTCTTCTTCTAATAAATAAATAATATTAATCATAATCTTTTTTGCTAAAGACACAATTTCATCCTTTGTAACAGATAAAAATATTTCTTTTTTTTCTTTTGCGGATTTGCTATTATAAAAAACAGAACTAATATAACTCTTTAAAATTGAATTAATCGAATCATCCGAACTATTAAGCTCATCAACAATTTCTTTTTTTATTTCCATTATTTGTTTCTCTGATATTTTATTGTTTTTAATATCATTTAATATTTTATTAAAACCCAAAATTACCTTATTTTTATTATTTTTATTTATTTCGAAAATATACTCAATATGTGATTCTCGATATGCATATTCACTTCTGACGGCATAAAAAAGAGATTTTTTTTCTCTTAGTTCACCGAACAATTTCTTATGCATTATACTTCTTAATATATGATGAACATACCTCTTTTCTCTATTTGTCGTTTTTAAAAAATTGCAAGAAACAACTAAGATAGATTGAGCAACATCTTTTTTTTCTGTTATATTTATAATATTCTTATTAATCTTAAAACTGTTATAACTTGGTTTATATGTTTTTTCAACACACAATTTCGGCATTTTATCAATATTGTCTTTAATAATGTCTAAAACCTCATCAAAATCTACATTACCAATAAAAAATATTTCTATAATTCTTTATAATATTTAACTAGTTTTTCCTTGGTTATTGCATTAATAAAATCAACTTGCTCTTCGACTGTTACGCCTAATGGAATCTTTGGCGAGATAAGCCGATTAACTTTTCTTAAGGCGATACTTCTTGTATTTTCTTCTGTACTTTTTGCACTATTCAATAATCCGTTTTTAGCATAGATAAACGTTGATTCAGAAAATGAATTATTATCAATATTAGGCGAATGTATAAAATTAAAGAAAAAATCAAGACTTTCTTTTAACATTTCTTTACTTGTATATTTTGGATTGAGAAATGTTGTAAATAGTTTTGTAAGTTGAAATCCTATTAAAGCATCCAAGCTACAATCTATTTTGGTATTATAAAGTCTAAGTTTTTCTTTTTGTAGTTCATTTCTTCTAGGAAATTTTTTATTATTTTCTGTCAAAACATTCATTAGTAACATCTTCTGCTCGTATTTTTCAGGTGAATAATCATCTATAAAAGATACATTACAAATACAACGACGATAATTACTATTAACTTTTAAAAGATGTATTTTTATACCTTTATATTCTACAATTCTATGCATAATTTTCCCCTTATCTATTTGTCATTATAGCACATTTTACTTTGCTTAATTTACATTATTAGATATAATCATTATAGAAGGATGTGACCCAATGGCAAGTATTCATTTGGAATTCGAAAAAGAAGATATAGCAGAAATTGTATTAATGCCCGGAGACCCACTAAGAGCTAAATATATAGCGGATACTTATTTAGATAATCCAGTTATGATTAATAAAGTAAGAAATAATTTCGGTTTTACCGGAACATATAAAGGAAAAAAAATTAGTGTAATATCATCAGGAATGGGTATACCAAGTATGGGAATTTATGCTTATGAATTGTTTGATTATTACGATGTTAAAACAATAATTAGATTAGGTACATGTGGTTCGATGAAAGAAAGTATTAAAGTAAAGGACATATTAATAGCAGATAGTTCCTATAGCGAGTCATCATTTGCTTATTTATATGATAATAATAATTCTAAAAAATTTAATGCCTCTGAAAGAATTAATAATATTATTATTAATAAAGCAAAAGATGATAATGTTTTATTAACAAATGGCGATATATTTACCACAGATGTTTTTGAACCATATGCTAAAAATAATATAATAAAATCTTTATTACCTGTAAACAATACTTTTATAGCTACAGAGATGGAAGCATTTGCTTTATTTTTTATAGCTAATTATTTAAATAAAGAAGCTGCATGTGTTCTTACAGTTAGCGACTCTCCTTTTGAAGATACTATGTTAAGCACTTTGGAAAGACAGGAATCTTTAGATATAATGATTAAATTAGTTTTAGATTCTATAACTAATTTATAAAATATGATAAAATATTATTGGAGGATAAAAAGATGTTAAAAAGTTTATTGGAAAATGTAGAAAAAAAATATTTATATATTGGTGGAGGTGTTATAGTTTTTTTTCTCATAATAGCGATTATAGGTGCGTGTAATTCTACTGGAAATGGTGGCGGGCTTGTATCTAGTAATACTTCATTTGAAAAAATTAAAACTAAAATGGTCGATGCCGCGAA
>CAYTSC010000063.1:2544-3950 GCA_964440475.1 uncultured Muribaculaceae bacterium | reverse complement strand
AAGAGAATTAGCTCATAATATAAAAGGCGCTAAAAGATTAATTGAAAATCAGGATCCATGTGTTTGGGATATTGTTGAAGATGTTATTACTGAACATCCAGTACTGCTAAATCGTGCTCCAACACTTCATAGATTAGGTATTCAAGCATTCGAACCAAAGTTAATTGGTGGTAAAGCAATAAGACTACACCCTCTTGTTTGTACTGCATTTAACGCAGACTTCGATGGAGATCAAATGGCAGTCCATGTACCTTTATCAGAAGAAGCAAAAGCAGAAGCGCGAGTATTAATGTTAGGTGCTAATAACATTCTAAATCCAAAAGATGGAAAACCAATTGTAACTCCATCTCAGGATATGGTTTTAGGAAACTATTACTTAACTATTGAAAAAGCTGATACTTTAAAAGAAGGAAAAGCATATAAAAATAGCAATGAAGCAATAATGGCTCATTCACGTCGTGAATTAGGGCTTCATGAAAGAATTGTTATTCCGGTAAAAAGCTTTAAATATAAAGTGTTTACTGAAGAACAAAAAAGTCAATACTTAGTAACTACTGTTGGAAAAGTAATATTTAATGAAATATTACCAGATACATTTCCATATATTAATGAACCAAGTAAAGATAATATTGAAAGAATTACACCAAATAAATATTTTATTGATTATGGTGTAAATATTAAAGAAGCAGTAAAAGAAATGCCATTAGTTAAACCTTTTGAAAAAAGAGATTTACAAAATATAATTGCTCAAATATTCAAAAGATATAAGACTACAGAAACTTCTATTTTCCTAGATAAGTTAAAAGATTTAGGATTTAAATACTCAACAATTGCTGGGATAACATTCTCAGAATCAGATATTGTTGAAAGCGTTAAAAAACCAGAAATTTTATCAACCGCTCAAGACAAAGTAGAAAAAGTAAATAAGCAATTCCAAAGAGGGCTTATTACTGAAACTGAAAGATTTATTAATGTAATAGATATATGGAGTGTTGCTAAAGATGAAGTTCAAAAGGAATTGAAAGGTTTTGCTGAAACCAATATATTTAACCCTATATTTATGATGATGAATTCAGGGGCAAGAGGAAGTGTATCTCAATTTACTCAAATTGCAGGTATGCGTGGGTTAATGGCTAAACCAGATGGTTCATACATGGAAATTCCAATTATGTCATCGTTTGTTGAAGGATTATCGATTAATGATTTCTTCTTAAGTACACATGGCGCTAGAAAAGGTACTGCTGATACAGCATTAAAAACTGCTGACTCAGGTTACTTAACTAGAAGATTAGTTGAAGTTGTTCAAGATGTAATAGTTCGTGAAAATGATTGTGGATCAATCGTTGGTCTAGAAGTATATGACTTTACTGATGAAAATACTAATGCAGTAATAGAACCTCTTTTTG
>CAYTSC010000063.1:0-2534 GCA_964440475.1 uncultured Muribaculaceae bacterium | reverse complement strand
CTTTTTGAAAGAATTTTAGGAAGATATTCTGCTAAGAAGATTATTAATCCTGAGACTAAAGAAGTAATTTTAAATAAAAATGAACTTATTACTGAAAACATTGCTGCTAAAATCATTAAAGCAGGAATTAAAAAAGTTGAAATTAGAAGTATTCTAACTTGTAAAACAGTTAATGGAGTATGTCAAAAATGTTATGGTAATAACTTAGCGACAGGTAACTTAGTTGAAACTGGTGAAGCAATAGGTATTATGGCTGCTCAGTCAATTGGTGAACCGGGTACTCAGTTAACAATGAGAACATTCCACTCAGGTGGAGTTGCAAGTGGTGAAGACATTACTCAAGGTTTACCAAGAGTTGAAGAATTATTCGAAGCTCGTACACCAAAAGGTAAATCAACTATTTCTGAAATAACTGGTAAAGTAATTTCAATTGAAGAAGATAGTGGTAAATTCAATATATTTGTTTCAAATGATTCAGATACAAGAGAACATACTACATCATATGGCGCTAAGGTAAGAGTTTCAGTCGGCGAAGAAGTCGAAGCTGGAGATAAATTAACAGAAGGTCCAATTTATCCAAAAGAATTACTTGCAGTAACTGACCCAATAACTGTTCAAGAATATATCTTAAAAGAAATACAAACAGTTTATAAATCACAAGGTGTAGATATTTCTGATAAACATATTGAAGTAATAGTTAGAAGAATGATTTCTAAGATGAAAGTAACAGAAGGTCATGATACAGAACTAGTACCAGGATTAACAGTATCATTTAGAGAATTCACCGAAGCTAATAAACCTGTTATATTAGCAGGTAAAGTACCAGCAGAAGGAAAACCTGTTATATTAGGTATTACTAAATCATCATTAGAAACCGATTCATTCTTATCAGCAGCGTCATTCCAAGAAACAACAAAAGTATTAACGGATGCAGCTGTAAGAGGTAAGGTTGATCACTTAAGAGGATTAAAAGAAAACGTTATAATTGGTAAATTAATTCCTGCAGGAACAGGTTCTAAACAATATAGCGATATAAATCTATACTTAGAAAAAGAGTTTTTATCAGATGAAGCTAGTGAAGTTTTAGAAGAAAAATTCATGACAACAAAAGAAGATGAAGAGTTATCATAAGATAACCTTTTTCTTTGCTATAAAGACAGAAAGATTATATAATAAATATAGAAAGGGTAAGGTAGGCAATGAATCACGAATTAAAGTTAATCGTCTTGCAAAGTGCGGAAAATTTAGGAAATAAAGTAGAAGCACATCTTAAAAAATTAAAGGGAAGTGATGAACCTTTAATTATAAATATATCAGAACCAGTATTTTCATCAGGAGAAAGAAAAACAGTTCTTAAAGATAGCGTTAGAGGAAAAGACATTTATATATTAGGAGATATTGGTAATTATGGAATAACATATAATATTCGTGGTCATATTAATCGTACTAGTCCTTATGATAACTATAAGGCAATTAAAGATACTATAGGCGCTATTGCTGGAGATGCAAATAGAATAAATGTTGTAATGCCTTTAATGATTGATTCAAGACAACATCGTCGAGAAGCAAGAGAACCTTTAACTTGTGCAATAGACTTACAAGAACTAATTGGAATGGGTGTAAATAGAATAATAACAGTCGATATTCATGACCCAAGTGTTAGAAATGCTATTCCATTAAACTCTTTCAATAATTTACCATCATCAATTTCATTATTAGAATCATTTATTAAAAATGAACAAGGGTATTTAGATTTTAATAACTTAATTATAATTAGTCCAGATCAAGGTGCAGGTCCTAGAACACTTAAGATAGCAAATCAATTAGGTAGACCAATGGGAACATTTTCTAAAAGAAGAGACTTATCCGGTGTAGTTGATGGTAAAAACCCAATCATAGCACATGACTACTTAGGACAAAAACTAGAAGGAAAAGATATATTAGTAGTTGATGATATGATTTCTTCTGGAGATTCGATGTTAGATATTGCTAAAATGACTAAAGATAAAGGAGTAGAAAAAGTTTATTTTATGGTTACATTTCCATTATTTACACATGGTATTGATGCATTTGATTTAGCAAAAGAAAGTAAATTATTTGAAAAATTATATACGACAAATTATACATATATAGATCCCGAGTACTTATCAAGACCTTGGTTAAAAGAAGTTGATTGTTCAGAATACTTATCAAAAATAATATATCAAATACATTTAAATCAACCAATAAGTGAACTTTTATCTGAAAAACAAAAATTGATAGAAGGACCAAAATTAACTTTAAAAAGATAATAAGTTTACGTAAAATAGTTAGGAATAATTATTTATTGATAATACCTATACTAAATCTGATATAATTTTATTATGAATAATAAATTTAAAATAATAATATTTTCTATTCTAACAATAATATCATTTATGATAGGTTTTTCTTATGCCTATTTTACAACAATAGTAGTAGGTATTGATGGGGCTAGCTTACATAAAGTAGTATCAGGTAAATTAGAATTAACATATGATGGAACTAATTTCATA
>CAYTSC010000062.1:0-3953 GCA_964440475.1 uncultured Muribaculaceae bacterium | reverse complement strand
GAAGGTACTATTTTTCATGGTACAAGAATATATGATCAAGATGCAATTAAAAAATTAGAAGGAATAGCAAGTTTGGGTATTATAACGGGACAAGCTGTTGGATTGCACGAAGATGGTGAAACTTTTTATTGTGCAGATTTTTTTAGGGTTCAAAAAGACATAAGTGTTGAAGAATTTCAACAACAGTTTGAAGATAGAGCAGGATATACTCCTTTTTCAAGAGGCAATAGTAGTATTGCATTTATAATTACACCAAATCCTGAATTAGATGAAATATTAAAATATGATTGTTATAGAGAAGGCACTAAAGAATCAGCAATTACAAAAGCATTTGTTAATTTAGCAGGATTACCAAGGACAGGGGACGAAACTGCTTCAGTTTCATCTATATTATATGGGGTTCCAAGCAACTTCATTTCGATGATTGCTATTGGTGATAAATTATTAGAAAATAATGAAGTTATCGAAACAATAATTAAATTATTTCCAGAAGCAACTATTATTTCTAAAATAGGAGAAATAATATATGAACCTAATATGAAAAAATTAGATCAAAATGAAATTGTTAATTTAAGAAGAGAAAAATGTTTATTATCAGCTAAAAACAGAGAGTTACAAAAAGAAATAGAAATTAAAAATAATGAAAAAGAACATTTAAAGAAAACTGAAGAGCAAAAGATGATTAATATCTTAATGTCCTTTCCAACGGAACTATCAGCGCGAATACTATTGGCAAGTGGCTATCAAACAAGCTTAGAAGGCGCTTCGGAATATGTTGATAACTTAAAAAAGACAGAAACAGAACCAATATCAAAACAAAATAATACACTATAATATATACAAAAGGAGATTTTTATGGATAATAGAACTAACATTAATTGGTATCCCGGTCACATGGCAAAGACAAAGAGGTTAATTAAAGATAATTTATCATTAATTGATTTAGTTTTTGAGTTAGTTGATGCTAGAATACCTTTTTCTTCCAAAATAAATGATTTAGATGATGTCTTAAAAAATAAACCTAAAGTTTTAATTATGACAAAGTATGATTTGTGTGATAAAGAAGAAACTGATAAATGGATTAAATATTATGAAAATTTAAAATTTAAAGTAGTAACAGTTAATTTAAAAAATAACTTTGATTATAAAAAGATATTGTTTGAAGTTGATATTATAAGAGACATAATCAATGAAAAAAGAACAAAAAGCAATTTAAAAAACAAAGAATTAAACGCATTAGTAATAGGAATACCCAATGTTGGTAAAAGTACTTTAATTAATGCCTTTGCAGGTAAAAAAAGTCAACATGTAGAAAACAAACCTGGAGTTACTAGGGAACTGAGTTGGATTAAGACTAATCACGATTTGAAAATATTAGATACTCCTGGAATGTTATGGCCTAAAATTGATAAGAATTCTGGATATAAAATTGCTTCTATATCATCTATTAAGGAAGAAGTAATACCTTTGATGGAAGTATCTAATTATATATTAGAATTTTTAAATGAATATTATCCCAGCATATTAAAATACCGATATGGAGTGAAAGATATATCTAATTTAAATGAACTATATGAATTAATTGCTTCTAAAATAGGCGCAATAAAAAAAGACGATATCGATTATGAAAGAGTAAGTAAAATGGTTATTAATGATATTAAAAATGAAAAGATAACATCTATTACTTTAGATCGATATGATAGATAGTTTAAAATATGAAAAACAATTATATATTAAAGGAGTACAATATATAGCAGGTGTTGATGAAGCAGGTCGTGGTCCTTTAGTTGGACCAGTAGTAGCTTCAGCAGTTATATTACCTAAAAACTATTACTTAGAAGGTTTAACAGATTCTAAGAAATTAAGTGAAAAGAAAAGAGAATATTTTTTTGATAAAATATACGAAGATGCTATAAGTATTGGGATAGGAATAGTATCTGCTAAGGAGATTGATGAAATAAATATTTTAAATGCAAGTAAAAAAGCCATGATTATAGCTATTAATAATTTAAATGTTGTTCCTGAACATATACTAATAGACGCAGTAAAATTAGATATACCAATTCCCAGTACTTCAATTATTAAAGGAGATTTATTTAGTCATTCAATAGCGGCTGCTTCAATAATTGCTAAAGTAACAAGAGATAGAATAATGCTTGAATTAGATAAGAAGTATCCCGAATATGGTTTTTCAAAACATAAAGGTTATCCCACTAAAAAACATATTGAAAACATTGAAATTTATGGAGTGATAGATGAATATCGGTTTACTTTTAGGCCGATTAGTGATTTAATAATTAAAGGTGATAAAAAAAATGATTTTAAAAATAAATAAAAGATTATACAATTTTATTATTATCTTTATTTGCACATTTGGAACAGATGTGATTTTAAAATTAATTAGAGGAAGCCACCTATTTAACTGGGCGGTTTTTAGAATACTTTTAAGTTCGATAATTATCAGTTATATAGTTAGTTATATATTTACTAAGTTTAGAAATAAAACCGCAATGATATTAAATATGCTTTTTTGTTTTGCAATTAGTTTATATGCTTTGTTACAACTGGGTTTCTTTGAATATGTAGGAACATACATGTCTTTTAAATCGGGAGAACAAGCATACAAAGTCTTGGATTTTATGTGGGATTTTATAAGTAGTATTGATATCAAATACTATTTACAATTCATTCCATTAGCATTGTTATTAATATACTATTTCCTTATTTTGCCATTGTTAAAAAAATATAGAAATTTTGATATATATTTAATTAAGGATGATATTAAAAAATCAAAATGGATTAAAAGAATGATTCAAGTAAGTGTTGTTTTATTTTTAATTTTTATTTATTACATAACTTTAATAACTCCTTTTATGCAAAGCAAATATCAATTTGAGAAAAATATTGATCTATTTTTAAATCCAGAAAATCAATCAGTTGCTATTGATCAATTGGGCGTAACTATTTTCTTTATTACGGATTTAAATAGTTCAATATTTAATTATGAACCACCTATTGAAGAAATTAAGCCAATTAAAAAGCCTTTGCCATCAGAACCGGAAACGGATTATACGCGTCACATTGATGATAGTTTATGGTTAAGAGCGAATGCTAATGAAAAAAACAATCGTATAAAGCAATTAAATAATTATTTTTTAAATAGAAATATAACTCCTAAAAATGATTATACAGGTATTCTAAAAGATAAAAATGTAATTTTTATTATGATGGAATCTGTTTCTTTACTTGGAATTAATGAAGAATATTTTCCTAATATATATAAATTATGGAATGAAGGAATTAGTTTTAGCAACTTTTATTCCCCAAGAAATAGTTGTCCAACCGGTAATAATGAAATGACATCAATGGTAGGTTTGTATACTATTAATAATAGTTGTACAGCAAATGCATATAGAAAAAACACATATCCTCAAGCAGTTTTTAATATATATAAAAATGCAGGATATTATGTCTCTAGCTATCATAACTATATTGATCAATATTATTATCGTGGTCAAATACATCGTAATGCAGGAAGTGAAAAATACTATAATGCAAATGCATTAAAAATACGTAATGTATCAAATAAAAATTGGCCAAGTGATGTTGAATTATTTGAAAAAGGATTACCACATTTTATAAATGAAGATAAGTTTATGAGTTTTATGACTACAGTAACAGCTCATTCTCCATACCATTTATATAGTGAATATGGAGAAAAAAACAGAGACTTATTTAATGATTTAAAAATTACAACGGCAATGAAAAGGTATTATTCTAAAGTATATGAAACTGATTTGGGAATAAAATATTTATTAGAAGAATTAGAAAGAAATGGTAAATTAGATGATACAGTCTTAGTTTTATTTGGTGATCATCAACCATATGCTTTAGGTGTTAAGCAACAAGTTGATATATTAGGAGAAGAAGCAGGCTTTAATAAAAATATTGAA
>CAYTSC010000061.1:0-4029 GCA_964440475.1 uncultured Muribaculaceae bacterium | reverse complement strand
TTTATACCATAATGGTGGTGCTTCTCGTAGTAAAGTTTTAGAAAGTCATAATCGTTTTGTACAGGAATTAGAGATTAAACAAGAAGAAAAATTAAGTCGTACTCAGCAACTTAATACTTTAAAAGTAAAAGCACTTAAAGAATTGGGATATACACATGTTGATGCTGAAAATGCAACAGAAGTATATGAAAAAATGGATGAGATTGAAAGTAGAAGCGTATAAATAAGATAAAACCCAGTATTAACCTGGGTTTCTTTTATAAATAACCAACTTCTCATAATATGTATTATGTTAACTAACTATATTTTCAAACTATAAATATGGGCTTCTTTATCTGTTTTTCTATTTAAACTAATCAATAATAATTTATTTCCATCAAATTCATATCGACCAACATATTCAGAACTATCTGTATCAACACATATAATTGGTTTTTCAAGTAATCTTATTTGATTATTAATTACCTGAGAAAAATATATAGTATGATTGACTACATCATTTGATTTAATTGTTGTAGTATAAAGCTTAATATGATCAGTAGGTTCTTCTATTTCATTATATTTAGATAAGTAAACCATTAATATATCTTCATTAAAATTTGTTGTATTACGGATTATATAATTTAGATTATCAAATATATTATCAATTAAATATCTTGTAAATAATGGTTTTATTCTTTTATCAATTAGTAGAGTATTTTTATTATTTTTCATACTTCTCTCCCCTTTTTGTTTAAGTATGTATAATACACTAAATATAAAAATAAATCAATTATATATCGATATTACTTCTCGGGTGATATTCCATATATTCACTTTTTATTTTCTGATCAGCTAATTGTAAATATACTTGAGTAGTTGTTATATCATCGTGTCCCAAAAATTCTTGAATTATTCTTAAATCCGCTCCGTTATTAATTAAATGAGTTGCAAATGAGTGCCTTAATGTATGTGGGCTAACTATTTTTTTAAAACCTTTTATTGCAGCTTGATTTTTGATAATATTAAAAACACCTTGTCTTGTTAATTTAGTACCTCTGTAATTTAAAAATATATAGTTATTAGCTTCTTTTTTTATAAAATAACTACGATAATCATTTAAATATATTTTTAAGTAATCAGCTGCTATTTCACCTATTGGTACAACCCTTTCTTTACGACCTTTTCCCATTACTCTTAAAAAATCATTTTCAATATCCAAATTAACAAATTCTAAGTTAATAAGTTCACTTATTCTTAATCCAGTCGCATATAATAATTCTAATATAGCTTTATCACGATAATCACTTGGCTTGATTAATTCTATATCCAATAATTTATTAACTTCATCTTCTGTTAATACATCTGGTAATGTATTATTCTTTTTAGGTGAAGAAATACCATCTAAAGGATTACTATTCATATAATTATTCCGATTCAAAAACTTAAAAAATGTTCTTAAACAAGATAAGTGTCTAGATATACTTCTACTAGTTAACTCATCTTTACTTAGATACTTTAAATAATTTTCCATATCAGAGTTTAATAAATTATTAATATTTGTTTTTCTTAAGTATTTATTAAGTCTTTTTATGTCTTCTGTATAGGAATCAACTGTATCCTGGGTATAACCCTTCTCTACTCTTAAATATGTCTTAAAAACACTTAATAATGATTCATTATATTGATTTTTATATTCATTTTCATTCATAATATACCTTCTATAAAACATTATATCATATTAATTATGATATAATGAATATGGTGATTTTATGGAAAATCTAGCACATGTATTAAGACCAAATAAATTAAATGATGTAGTGGGACAAGAACATTTAATTGGTAAAGATAAAATATTAAGTAATTTAGTTAAATCTAAAAGACTTTTTTCTATGATTCTTTACGGTAAACCTGGAACTGGTAAAAATTCTATTGCTAACGCTTTAGTTAATGAACTAAAATTACCTTTTAGAGAATTAAATGCAGTAATTAATAATAAAAAAGATTTTGATATTGTAGTAGAAGAAGCCAAAATGTATGGTAATTTAATTGTTATCATGGATGAGATTCATCGAATGAATAAAGATAAACAAGATTTAATGCTTCCATATATTGAAAGTGGTTTGATAATTTTAATTGGATTAACAACATCAAATCCTTATCATAAAATTAATCCAGCAATTAGAAGTAGATGTCAAATATTTAAATTAAATGATTTAGAGGAAAAAGATATAATTAAAGGATTAAAAAGAGGAATAAAGATATTAGAAAATATCGAAATAGATAATGAAACGATTAAATATATAGCGACTTTGGCAAGTGGTGATTTAAGAAGTGCTTTGACTTTATTAGATGTTGCTTATCACTCTAAGAGTGGCAATAAAATAGACATTGATTTAATTAAAACAATAAATTCAAAACCAGTTTTCTTTCATGATAAAAACGAAGATGGTCATTATGATGTTTTAAGTGCATTTCAAAAGTCAATTAGAGGCAGTGATGTAGATGCTGCAATCCATTACTTAGCTAGACTAATTGAAGCTGAAGACTTAGATAGTATATATAGAAGAATGAGCGTTATCGCTTATGAAGATATTGGTTTAGCTAATCCTGGATTAGGTCCAAAAGTTCATGCCGCTGTTGAATTAGCAGAATTAGTAGGTCTTCCAGAAGCAAGAATTATTTTATCTAACGTTGTAATTGAAATGGCTTTATCACCTAAAAGTAATAGTTCAATCCTAGCAATAGACTCTGCTCTAAATGATATTAGAATAGGTAATTCAGGAAGTATTCCAGATCATATTAAAACTCATAGTAATGATTATAAATATCCTCATAATTATCCTAAATATTATGTTAAACAACAATATTTACCTGACAAATTAAAAGATAAAAGATATTATCAGCCCAAAAATAATAAATATGAAATAAATCTAAAACAAATCAATGAACAAATGAAAAAGTGATTAACTTAATTAAATCATAATTATCCTATCAAAAAAAGCATTAGATAATACTTTATTCTAATGCTTTTATATTTTATTTTATATTTATTGTTAATATTATATACTAAATTGATATTATCAAGATTTAAATGAAGCAATCATATCTTCTGGATTTGTCCATATTAACCAAGGCTCTGAGACAGCTTCAACTAATTTGCCTTCATCTTCATCCATTTTATATTTATCTGGATTAGATTCAAACTTCATAATAAATTTTTTATTTTCAATCATATCTGGGTCACTACTTTTAAGTATTCCTGACATATCTATCATTACTGGCTTCCAATCCATTTTGAGCCGTAAGCGGTGTACTACAAGAGCAACCAACAGCGCCCATTAATAAAATCGCTAGTAAAAAAATAGTTAAGATTTTAAATTTTTTCTTCATTCTTTCCTCCATTAATTTAATATTAACTTAATAATAACAAATCATTAATAAAAAGTAATAACTTTAGAATATAATTAAATGAAAAAAGAATAATAATTAATTATTCTTTTGACATGAACCATCACAGTTTCTAGTATGATTTTTATTCCTATTTCCTTGCCCTTTACCAAGTTTTTTACCAAATTGAAGGTTGTGTTTTTGACCAATTTTTATTTTATTGCCTCTACATTGAGATAATTCTTTTTTTATTTCTTCTGCCTTTTCTTTAGTTAATTCATTATTTTCAACCATTTCATCTATAACTTTAACTTTTTCTTCAAATCTAACATTATGATTTTTAGTTACAGTCATCTTTTCTTCTGCTTTAACACTTAAAATGGCAGATAATGATAATAAACCAAGTACAGAAAGTGTAATTATTTTTTTCATGAAACCTCCTTTCAATTATATAATATATTTTAAATGTGAAATTTATTTGAAGTATTAAAGAAATTTATTTGATTATATCATTAATTACATAACTAGCACATAAGAGTCCAGCAATAGCTGGTACATAACTATTGGAACCAAGTTCTTTAGTATCAACTGGTATTTCATCAGATGATACAACCATTAATTTATTTTTAAATTTATTTCTAATTTTCTTTGCTAATGGAT
>CAYTSC010000060.1:0-4272 GCA_964440475.1 uncultured Muribaculaceae bacterium | reverse complement strand
ATGGACGAAATTCCGTTTTTTCAATTTTCATTAGAAAATTATTCTGTTTCTGATGAAACATTGCAAAAAATTGAAGAGATGGATGATTATGTAATAACTCATTTCCGTATTGCATTTGGTAACAGAATTGTTGCACATATGAAAAAATTTGTTCCTGTGTATATGGCTTGTGGTGGAGATGAAATAGCAGGAGTTGATTATTTTGTTGCTAGAAAAATACTAAGAAAATTTGAACAATTGAATATTTCATATATTAGAGATGAAGTTGATGGTTACATTGATTTCTTAAATAAGACATTCGGTAAAGATCGTATGAAAGAATGTATTGAATATTTATTAATACTGAAAAAGAATACATAGGTGACTATATATGGATGATTTAAAAGTAGTCGATTTATATAGTAAGTCTAATGAGAAAAAAAGAAAAGAGTATTGGCGAAATGTCAATGCTTCTTTGGATGTGTCTCATACATATGAAAAAAATATAGTTGATGATGGTTGGATTACAATGATGGAAGAAACAGTTAGATACTTAGATAATATTTTAAGAAATCCTAATCGTTTTATTGTCAATGAAGAAGAAGTAGTTAAAATTGAATTAGCAAGAAGAATAACAGTAGATAGTATTAAACATTTATCAAAAAACACAAACTTTATTCAAGAAATAGAGGAAGATACAGGTGATGTAAAACCTGCTAAAATATTAAATATTAATAAAGAAGAAAGTTTTAATACATATGAGAATAGATTTGTCTATAGTTTAATTAGAAATATGCGTACATATATTGACATGCGTAAAAGAAAAATCAATTTAAATTTTACTGATAAAAATGAAAAACTAATGCATTATGAAGGCAAAACTAAAGTGGGTAAAGAAGATATAACCATTAATATGATGTTAAAATCAAGCATTAGAGATGGTTTAGATGAAGATTCTATAGCTAGTAGGTTAAGTAGACTAGAAATGCGTATTACCGATTTAATGAACACGGATGTATATAGAACTATTGATAGATTAAGATTAAGTCTTGTTACGTCTCCAATTAAAAAAACTAACGTAATATTAAAAAATAATAACTTTCAGCATGCAGTTAAATTATGGAATTTTATTCAACAGGAAATAGATGATGAATCAACTATTGATTCTGGACAAGAAACGTCTAGTAATGATGAAAAATTAAAAGAATTAATGGATGAAACATTTGCTTTAAATTATTTTATATTAAATTCAATTGATAATAAAGAAGCAGAAGAAGCAAATAAAATGAAACAAGAAGTTGTAATTAATAATTTAATTCAAAACTTAGTTGTCTCAAATAGCAATTTAACTAAAAAAGAAGTTAGTGATATAATTAATGAGAAATTCCAATTAATAAAAGATCAAACTTTAGCTGGAGAAAAAGAAATAAGAGAAATATTATTAACAGCTATTAATGAATATGGTAAAACAATAAGTAAATTAAAACTTAGAAGAGGAAAAAGTAATGCAAAAAAAAGAACCAAATAAAATATTGAAAATTTTATGGACTATAGGTAAAATTCTTATGGCTATAATTTTAGTTATAGTAATGGCAATAATAGTTATTCAAAAGATATTTAATAATAATGTTGCATTTTTGGGTTATCGTATTTTTACTGTAGCAACTGGAAGTATGGAACCAGAATATAAAGTTTTGGATATGTTATTGGTTAAAGAAGTAGATGAAAAGGATATAAAAATAGATGATGATTTAGTATACAATGGTAAAGGTGAGGGATTCGATGGTAAAATAATTACTCATAGAGTAATAGAAATAGAAAAAGATGATAAGGGTTATTCTTTTACTACAAAAGGTATTGCCAATATTGCTCATGATCCAATAATTAGACATGATCAAATTTTAGGAAAAGTAATATATAAAAGTGTTGTTTTAAGTTTTATAAATAAAATAATTAATAATACAATAGGATTTTTTATACTCATTATCGTTCCGATTGTTAGTTTAGCAGTACTAGAAATAATTGATTATCAAAATGATAAAGAAAGAGAAGAAGAAATAAGTGGATAGAAAAATTCTAATAAAAACTCTTAAGAAAAGTATGCGTCTAAAAGTCATTATTCTTTTGGGAATAATGTTAACTTTTAATACTTTAGCTTGGTTTATTTATTCAAATACAGTATCTAATAGCATCGAAACATCTGTTAAAGCTTGGAAGATAGAGTTTGAAGGAGAAGATTCTGTAGCGCAATATATTGAATTTAACATTGATGACTTATATCCGGGAATGCCTAATTATAACAATACAATAAATATAGTTAACTATGGAGAAACTGGTGCTGATTTATCATATAAAATAATTCGTTTAAAAGTTTTGGATGATTTATATACAGAAGAAACTCATACAAGTGATGAGTTAGAGACGATATTAAGTGATAACTTTCCTTTTAAAATAACTTTTTCTTTATCTAGAGAATATTTAAATCCCAATAATGATTCTGCAGACTTCTATGTAACAGTCAATTGGCCATATGAAAGCGAAAATGATGAATTAGATACTCAATGGGGACATGATTCATATTCGTTTAAATTAGCCAATTTAGCAGCCAAACAAATTCAAATTAATATTAAGTTACTTGCATCTCAAGTTAATTAATAACTTGAGTAAATAACATAGATACATTAATAATAGCTAAGTCTTGATTAATCGCAGCCATAGTATCGGCTGCGTTATTCATATTTTCAGTTTCTGAATCTTCCCATGTAATATATACTCTTAAAGTTTTAACTCGATTTGGATTATTTAAGTTAACTGTTTCACCAAAATTATTTAGAGTTCCATTTACAGGTGTAACTAAACCTCCATTTTCAGAATAACCAGTGACCTTTAAGTCGGAAACTCCACTATCTAAAGCGACATTAGCGTTAACTGTGTAAGCAAAAGATACATCGACATCTGTATAATCAATAACTAAATCAAAATATCCTTGTGAACGAGGAGCTAAAACACCTGACTTTACGTGAGGTGATTCTATTATTATTGGAGTAATTACATTGGTTAAATAATCATTAGTAATTATGTCTTGATTGTTTATTTTTATTAACCAACGAGCAATGTTCATTCTTGCTTGTCCACCAGCGTCACTTATATATTTTGCATATGTTTCTTGAACAAAATTAATCAATATAAAAAGGGAAATAACGGCTAAAATAGGCTTTATTTTTTTAATATTTATCATAATTTTTTCCCCTTTCTATTAAATTAAGGATAACAAACGAATGTGTAAAATACAACGTTAAAACAATGTGTATACACAAAGTTAACAAATAAAAAAATGTGTAAAGTAAAAAAAGTCTGATAATGAAGACCCTTTTTATTGAAAAAAGTGGCTAATTATGATACTCTTAATAAGAGTAGAATAGGAGTTCGAAATGGGGAGAGGAACTGTCAAATCAACAGCAAAAAACGTTCGAAGAAGAGAAAGAGGAATTAAAAGAACTTCTATTATTTTGATTGTTTTAATCGTATTGTTACTAATTTTGTTTGCAATCCTTTCATTGGTATATCGCGGAGGAGACTTCATAATTACTTTAGATCCAAACTTTGCATTAAAAAGTGGTATTAAAATGTATGATGATTCTGAGTTAAAAGATGAAAAAATAAAATTATACGCTAATGGAATAGATTTTATGGATAATATATCCATTAATTGGTTGCCAGAAGATTTAGATAAACAACCTGGCGGATCACATAATGGCGAGAATTATATTGCTTATACTTATTTTATTGAAAATACCGGTGATAAAGAAGTAGACTATTGGTATGAAATAAATATTTTAGATGTTATTAGAAATGTTGATGATGCAGTTAGAATTATGGTTATTCATAATGGTGAAAGAAAAGTATATGCTAAAATAAATGAACAAACTAAAAAAGAAGAGGCGGGTACAATTGCTTTTTATGATAATAAGACACCTGTTTTGGAACAAAGAAAAGATATTAAACCAAAAGAAATGGATAAATATACGATTGTAATGTGGATCGAAGGGGATGATCCCGATTGTTTGGATAACCTAATAGGCGGAGAATTAAAAGTAAATATTCGTATTACTGAAAGCCACGTTAAAAGAGGTGAAAAATAATGAAAAAAACAGATGTTATGTTTATTTGGTTATTTTTAACTGCATTATTATTAACTATGACTACTTATGCATGGTTTACAACAAATAGAATATTTGAAATTGAATCATTTGATATTCAAGTAGTTTCTCGCGGAGGATTAGAAATATCTGC
>CAYTSC010000059.1:0-4440 GCA_964440475.1 uncultured Muribaculaceae bacterium | reverse complement strand
TATTCTCCTATTGCAATTACTTCATCAACATTAAAATCTGATATTACTGCAATGTCATGAACTGAGTCTCCTCCTTTAGTAAAATAACCAATATATAGCTCAGATTTATTAGATGTACCAGGTACTAAGTAAACTCTATTTCTTAATGAACTATATAGAGCTGCTAAATAATATAATGTTGCCATTCTCAATCTTGGCTTCAAATTAATATCTGAATTTTTAGTTTCATTCAAATTAAAATCACCTAAGTTATTTAATTCTTTTTTATATTCATCAAATATATTTGTTAAATCAAAATCAATTAATTCAAAACCATAGTAATCACTTATCATTTTAGCATCTGTTTTATCCTCTTCTTTTGAATGACATGGCATTGTCACTCCTATGACATTTTCTTTACCAAGAGCCTCGACAAACAAAGCCGCGACCACTGCACTATCCTTACCTCCACTTATACCTAATATAGCTCCTCCCAAATTATTATCGTTATAATAATCTTGAATAAATTTCACTATATTTTTTGTTTCTGTTTCAGGATTAAAACTCATTGTTAACACCTTCTATTCTTTTAACTAATTTAGGATTATTTTCTTCTTGACGATGACTCTCGATTAGTTGTTTTTTTAGATTTAATAGCTTTAATGATAAATCAACATAATATTCATGAGGATTGTTTAATCTCGTTGTTTCTGGATAAAGTGTTTCAAATTCTCGATGACAATATTTTTGTCTTTCTTTTATATTTGGTAAATCATATACTTGTTTTCCATTAATAAATATAGGTATTTGCAATTCTCTAACATTATAATTATTAATGGTTTTTTGTTTCCAATGATCTACTGGATGAATTAGATTGTATTCATCTAATGGTATTACTTCATCTGCTAAGGCAACTACATCAGCTAAAGCATAACCACTTTTTTTATCATAGAATCTATATAGTTTTTTATATCCTGGTGTAGTTGTTTTTATTGTATCATCACTTACCTTTATTCTTGGTTCAGCAACACCTTGCTTATTTACCGCGACTAATTTATATACACCACCTAAACGTTCTTTAGCTGCTGCTATATTATCACCAACTCCAAATGATCCAGCTATTGTTCCTTGATTCATTAAATCTCTAATTGTATATTCGTTCAAACCATTTGATAAAATAATACTCGTATCATGAAATCCATAGTCATCTAATATTTTTCTCGCTTCTTTAGATAAGTAAGCAAGATCCCCGCTATCGATTCTAATACCATTAAATTTATAACCATTTGGTATTAAATAATTTTTAGCAACCTTTATTGCATTAGGTATACCACTATTTAAAGTGTCATATGTATCTACTAAGAAAACTGTATTATTAGGATTACTCTTTGCATAATTTAAAAATGCTTCATACTCAGTCTCTGCTTCGGTAACCAAAGAATGAGCCATAGTACCTAAAACAGGAATACCATATTTCATTCCTGCATATGTATTTGATGTTCCAACACAACCACCTACATAAGCATATTTACTCGCTTCTATTGCTGAATCTATTCCTCTTGCTCTTCTTGCCCCAAATTCCATTACAGGTGTTTTACCAGCTTCATTAGTTATTCTTTTAGAAGCAGTCGTTACTAAACTACCATGATTGAAATTAGCAAGTAATGCTGTTTCAATTAATTGAGCTTCTATAGCTTTTGCTTTTACTGTAATTACTGGTTCATTAGGAAATATCGGAGTTCCATCTGGTACTGAATAAAGATTTCCAGTAAATCTTAAATCTTTTAAGTAATTTAAAAACTCTTCACTAAAATGTTTTAAACTTCTTAAATATTCAATTTCTTTTTCTGCTATTTTAAAGTTATTAATATAATCGATTATATTATCTAAACCACCACTTATTACATAACCACCATCAAAAGGATTAACTCTATAAAATACATCAAAGTACAACTCTTCATCTTTTTTACCTTGATCAAAGTATGTTTGAGCCATTGTCAATTCATAAAAATCCATCATCAATGTTTTATTTTCCATAATTATTCATCCTTTCATACTTTTTAACTAATTTTATTCCTGCTTGCTCTAATAATTTAAATGCCATTTTATTATATTCATCGCGTTTATGAAATGGAGCATCATATGTTTCAACTGCATTAATCGGTATAATTATCTCTACATGTCTATTTGTTTCATCAAAATAATTTCTTAATGGTATAGCTAAATTTAAATCACATATATCAGTACAACATCCTGTAATAATTACTTCTCTTAAGTTTTTCATTCTTTTAATATCTTCCATAAAATTCGGTGCAAATATTGCACTTGTTGAATTTTTCGGATATACCAACGCATCATTTTCATATGGAATAAACTCATCAATTAAGTTGGCTTCTGTTGTTCCAATAACACAATGTTCTGGGTATCTATTAAATTCTTCACACCCTATTTCGTGATTATCTTTAATAAATGCTACAGAACCATTATTTTTTAAAAACATATTTATCAATCTTAATTGCTCGGGAATAATATGTTCTATATATGGATCTGACATTTTCCCTTCCCTTACAAATCCATTAACCATATCGACTATGATCAATAAACTCCTTAACTCTTCTAAATAATCTTTTTTCATAACTTCCTCCTTCTCTTATTAATAATAAATTGTTGCAATTGTTTTGATAATTTTTCTGTAATCTTTTTGCATTCTGCCTCTGTTTTACAATTGTCATATTCCTTTTCATGTGAACTCATCCACTCCATAACTTCTTGGTCAAGTTGTTTTTCTTTATCACTTCTCATTTTTCCACCTCTTATAACCTAAATTATGTTCATAAGAATAACGGATGTTACTCTTACTATATCTCTAGAAATCAGCTTATTTTATAAACCAATTAATTGTTTTATTAATACCTTCATTAAAGTCAACCTCTTTTTTCCAACCTAAATCTTTTTTTATTTTGCTTGAGTCTAGTGAGTACATTAAATCATGGCCTGGTCGATCATTAACAAACGTTATTAAACTTTCGTTTTTTTTTAATAAAGATATTATTTGTAAAACAGTTTCAACATTATTTTTACGCTCGTTACTTGATATATTGTAAATATTACCATTTTTTCCTTTGTGAATAATCAAGTCTACTGCTTTTATATGATCTAGTACATATAACCAATCTCTTTCATTTTTACCTGTACCATATATTGGTATTGGTTGTGAATTAATTGCTAAATTAATAGTTTTTGGTATTAATGCTCTAGCCGACTGTCTTGGACCATAGTTATTTGTACATCTAGAAATAGTTACATTTAAATCGTATGTTCGATGATATGATAATACTAAGTTATCAGCAGCTGCCTTACTAGCAGCATAGGGATTAGAAGGTTTTAAGACATCATCTTCTTTAAAATAATATTCTGAATCAAGAGCTAAATCACCATATACTTCATCTGTTGATATTTGATGGAATTTTTTAACTTTATATTTTAAGCATGCCCCCATCAATATAGCAACACCTAAAACATTAGTTTTAATAAATACATTTGGATTCTCAATTGAATAATCAACAGATATTTCAGCAGCAAAGTTAATTACCCAATCAAATAATTCAATATTAAATAATTCATCAATAAATTTTTCATCAGTTATGTCGCCTTTAATAAATTTAATATTTTTATAATTATCAAAAATAGTCAAATTACTTTTACTATCTTCAACAGATAAATTATCAAGACATACATATTCATATTTCGGATATTTTTCTAACATATATTCCAAAAAGTTGCTACCTATAAACCCTGCTCCACCAGTTACTAATATTTTCATATAATACCTCACATAAAAATTAGACAATATTAAAAAAAATTAGACAAATACAAATAATGTAATTATAAATTTTATATTATGATTTTATTGTTAATCTTTTAGAAATTAAATAAAAAAAGGTCACTTCACAGTGCCTATTCTTTTTATTGGGAAAATAACTAAACTCGTTTTTCCTAACATTTCTTTTTTATCAATTAAACCAATTATTCTTGAATCTTTTGAATAACCACGATTATCACCTAATACAAAGTATTTGTTTTCTGGTATTGAAGTTTCTTTTACTTCTGTTGCAAAATTATTAATATATGGATCATTTACTTTTTTATCATTTACATATAACTGATTGTCAATGTATTTAATCTTTTCCCCTGGTAAACCAACTATTCTCTTTATTAAATAACTGTTTTGATGCATTATAACAACTATATCAAATCTTTTATATTCTTTTAATTTAGGGCTTATTTTATCTAAAATCATTATTTCTTTATCTGATAATGTTGTTTCCATCGAATCTCCTACTACTCTAATAGGAGTATAGAAAAAACCTCTAATAATTAATACGGCTCCTATTATTAAAATATACGGAATTATTTCTTTAATTTTTTCTTTCATATTACCTCTTTATTCTAAAAAAGAAA
>CAYTSC010000058.1:0-4598 GCA_964440475.1 uncultured Muribaculaceae bacterium | reverse complement strand
TGCTTTTAAATCGATTGCAATTCTTAAATTATCTTTTTTATCTGATTCATCTCTAACTTCAACTATTCCATCTATTTTTTTATCTATTCTTATTTCATCTATTTTTTTAATTAATAAACTTTTATTAACTTCATAAGGTATTTCATGAATAATTATTTGTGGTTTTGTTTTTGATTTTACTATTTCGTGTTTTGATCTTAACATGAAACGACCTTTTCCCGTTGTATAAGCTTTAATCATTTCATCACGACCAGAAGCAATTCCCCCTGTTGGAAAGTCCGGTCCTTTAACTATATCTAAAATAGTTTCAAGACGACAATTAGGTGAATCTATTCTCTTAATGGTTGCTTCAATTACTTCACCTAAATTATGTGGAGGAATATTTGTTGCATATCCAGCACTTATACCAGTTGCGCCATTTACTAATAAATTTGGAAATTTAGCTGGTAAAACAGTTGGTTCTTCAATTGTATCATCATAGTTAGGCGCGAATATTACTGTATCTTTTTCTATATCCTTTAGCAATTCTATGGCTATTTTTGATAATCTTGCCTCCGTATATCTCATTGCTGCAGGTGGATCTCCATCAATCGAACCATTATTTCCATCCATTTGAATGTAAGTATGATTTAATTTGAAGTTTTGACTCATTCTAACCATTGCATCATAAACAGATGTATCTCCATGAGGATGATAGTTACCTATTACATTACCAACAGCTTTAGCTGACTTTTTAAATTGTTTATCATGAGTATTTTTATCTTTATACATTGCATATAAAATACGACGTTGAACCGGTTTTAAACCATCTCTAACATCTGGTATTGCTCTATCTTGGATTATATATTTAGAATAACGAGCAAATCTATCTCCCATTATATCTTCTAAACTATAATCATGTATTTTTTTTAGGACATCTTCCATCAAATCACCTATTTATCTAAACTGCTTAATTTAACACTGACGAGTTTACTTACTCCGCTTTCTTGCATAGTTACACCATATAGAGTATTGGCATATTCCATTGTTCTTTTTTTATGACTAATAATTATAAATTGTGTTTTATTATCATAACTTTGTAAATATTTGCCAAATGTTTCAACATTTACATCATCTAAATTTGCTTCTACTTCATCTAAGACACAGAAAGGTACAGGTCTGATATTTAAAACTGAAAATAAAAGCGATATAGCTGTTAATGTCATTTCTCCACCTGATAGTAAAGAAATTGTTCTTAAGCTTTTTCCTGGAGGTTCTGCTGATATCTCTACTCCCGTTTCTAATAAATCATCTGGATTAGTAAGTGTTAAAAAACCTTTACCACCTTTAAATAGCTCTTTAAATACTTTAGCAAACTCTTTATTTACTAATTCAAAAGTATCTTTAAATCTTTCTTTCATTGTTTCATCTAAAGAACTGATGATTTCATTTAAATTATTAATTCCTCCAATTAAATCATCTTTTTGAGTACTTAAGAATGTATATCTTTTATTTATTCTTTCAAATTCAGATACAGAACCAGTATTAACATCTCCTAAAGATTTTATTTCGCTCTTTAAAGTTAATACTTTACTACGCGCGACATTTTCATCTAATTCTAATTTATATGTCTCATATGCTTTTTCATAAGTTAAGCTATACTCTTCATTTAATGTTCCAAGTAAACTATCTAACTTAGTCTCAATACGACCTATTCTTATTTCTTTTTCATGTAAAGAAGACTTATCAGTATTAAATAATTGATTGTTTAATTTGCGATTGGATTCTAATGTCAATACTTCATTATTATAATCTTCTTTTTGTTTTATTAATTTATTATAATCCGATTCTAATATTTCTTTTTTATTAACTAAACTAGAATATTCTTCTAAAATATTAGTCAATTCTTTATCTACTTCATTATTCAAAACAGCTTTATTGCTTTTAAGATCAAACACTAATTCATCATAACGATTAGTTGTTTCTTTATAATTATATTCTTTTTGATTTATTATTTCTTGAGTACTTAACATTTCTCTAGTAACATCATTATAATTATTAGTTACTATTAATAATTCATTATCATTTTGTTTTAATGAATTTTCTACAGTCATTAACTCATTAGTAATATTAACTAATTCTTTTTCTGTTTTTTCAAGTTCAAACTTATCATTCATTAATCCTTTAGCAGACTTAGTGCTTCCCCCAGTAACAGAACCTCCTGTATGTAGTAGTTCTCCATCAAGAGTTATTATTCGATAGCGATAGTTAATTTTTTTACCCAAATCATTCATACTATCAATATTATTTACTATTATTGTATTACCTAATTGATTTAAGACTATGTTTCTATATAAAGAATCATAAGTAACAAGATCACTCGCAAGAGAAATATAACCTTGATGTGATGAAACAATATTTAAAATATCAGGATCTATTCCTCTTGGTTTAATTACATTTAAAGGAAAAAAAGTTGCACGTCCTAAATTATTTTCATTTAGAAAGTTAATTGCTTTTTTGGTACAAACCTCATCATCGGTAATTACAACGTTAGCATTAAATCCTAAGGCAATTTCAATTGCTGTGCCATATGTTACTTCTGTTTCAATTAAAGAGCCTAATGCTCCGTGGATACCCTCTAGTCTTGGATTGTTGATAATACTTTTAACTGAGTATGGTATTTTAGCATTATTATTTATATTGTCTTCCAATATATCTTTAGTATTTTTTAATGCAAATTGTTTTTTACTTAAATTATTTAACTCATTAGTTAAATTGTTTTTACTAGCAGTAAATTTTCTTATTTCTATACTTAAATTTTCTTGTCTATTTTGTTTTGTTTTTAAATTATCTTTTAAATCATTTATTTCTTTTTCTAGTAAATTTAAATTGTTTTTTAAACTCAATTCTCTTTCTTTTAATTCAACCAAATAATCTTTGATTTTATTATCATCACTTTCATATTTTTGTCTTTCTTTTGTTACTTGTCTTTTGGCATCTAATGAAGATAATTCTTCTGTAAGTTTCAATAAAGAATCATTTAATTTAGTGATATTTTCTTCTAATTTAATTATTTTTAGTTTTATAGATTCTATTTTATCTTCTTCTTTATTAATATTTGTTTCTTTTGTTAATATATTTTCTTCTAATATTTTAACTTCTTCTTTTAATACATCATATTCAGTACTTAAAGAATTAATATCCTTTGCTATTAAGGCTATTTCAGTTCCCTCTAATTCTTCTTTTAAACTTAAATATTTTTTAGCTACTTCTGCTTGATTACGAAGAGGTTCTAAATTTGTTTCTAATTCATTTATTATTAAATTAATTCTACTTAAATTATCATTAGTTCTCTCTAATTTTCTTAAAGATTCTTCTTTTCTTTTTTTATACTTTAAAACTCCAGCAGCATCTTCAATAATTATTCTTCTTTCTTCTGGTTTTTGATTTATAATATCTGAAACTTTACCTTGAGAAATTATATTAAATGATTCTCTACCTGCTCCTGTATCGATAAAAAGATCTGTTACATCCTTTAGTCGAACTTGATTATTATTTAAGTAATATTCATTTTCTCCTGTTTGGTAGCAAACTCTTTTTACTTCAACTTCACTAAATTCTGTATTTAAATATTTAGATGTATTATCAAATGTTAAAGTAACCGAGGCATAATTGTGAGGACTTCTTGATTTACTACCCGAAAAAATAACATCGCTCATGCCTCCGGTACCTCTTAGAGCTTTAACTGATTGTTCTCCTAAGACCCATCTAATAGCATCAACTATATTACTCTTACCAGATCCATTAGGACCTACTACGACTGTTATACCTGGTTTTAAATCTAATTCTGTTTTATCAGCAAACGATTTAAATCCAACTGTTTTTATACTTTTTAAATACATATATTCACCAATTCTTTGCTCTTTTTTGATAAGCAGAAAATGCCGCTTGTTGTTCAGCATCTTTTTTTGATTTTCCTCTTCCTACTCCAAAAACTATATTATCAATTCTAACTTCTACAGTAAATACTTTGTCATGAGCAGGACCTGATTCTGATACTAAAACATATTCTAAGGAATTTTTAGTAGTCTGAACCATTTCTTGTAATACCGATTTATAATCATCAAAGAAACTAATTTCTTTTTCAATATATGGAATTATCACAATACTATATATAAATGAACTAACCTTATGTAATCCTAAAGACAAATATATTGCTCCTATTAAAGATTCAAATGTATCAGCAATAATAGAACTATTTACATTACTTCTTTGCCCTTCTCCTGTCTTAATATGGGAACTTAAATCTATATCTTTAGCATAATGGACTAGTGCTGCTTCACAAACATAAGAGGCTCTTAATTTGCTCATTTCACCTTCTGATAACTCAGTATTTAAATAATAATATTCAGTGATTATTAATTGTAATACTGCATCACCTAAAAACTCTAACCTTTCATAGTTATCTCCAAAATTTTCATTTGAATATGAACTATGTGTTAAAGCTATATTTAATAAATCTCGATCAATACTCGTCAAGTTGTATTTATCTAAAAAGTCCAAATCAATCACCCTTACTACGGTATATGCCGGAATAGCGAGCAGCATACCGATGATGC
>CAYTSC010000057.1:0-4687 GCA_964440475.1 uncultured Muribaculaceae bacterium | reverse complement strand
TATCTAGTAATACTTCATTTGAAAAAATTAAAACTAAAATGGTCGATGCCGCGAAAAAGTATTATGAAAAGAATCCAAGACTTGAACCTAAAGAAGATTCTAGAAATAATCTTCGTGTAGGCGTTCTTGTAGGAGAAGGGTTAATTCAACCATTAAATGAATATGTTAAAGAGGGAATCAACTGTGATGGACGTGTCATAGTTAGCAAAATAGATGGTGTTTTATACTATGTTCCACTTCTAGATTGTGGAACAGACTTTAGAGAAATACCTCTATATGATGTAGTTAATCGTGCAAATAAAACAGTTAATGAAGGAACTGGTTTATATGACCTCTTTGATCGTAAAATATTCCGTGGTGAAGTTGATAATAATTATGTTAAAATAGAAAATTCTCTTTGGAGAATAATGGATATATATAGTGATAAAACAGTAAGAATAATATATGAAAAAACATTAGATAATAAAGTTCCTAACGAATTAAGAAAAACATTTAAATGGGATGATAGATATAATATTGATGATGATAAAAATTCTGGAATAAATGATTTTGAAGTAAGTCGTTTAAATGAAAATTTATCGCTTATGTTTTCTGAAAAAAATATTGTTCCGGATTATTTAATACCTAAATTAAATAAAAAATATTTATGCATAGATAAAATTACACTGACAATTGATAAAAAAGATGATACCGATTGTGAAACATTGTCAAATAGTCAATATTCATTAGCTACTTTAACTGCAAATGACTTTATCGATGCAAGTATTGATGAGGAATGCACACAGACTAATTCTAGATCTTGTACTAATTATAATTATTTAACAAAATTTGATACAACATATTGGACATTAAGTGCGTCGTTAGATAATACTCATCAAGCATATTTTGTTTCCAATAGCGGAGTTGCATTATTAGATGCTAGAAACATGCATAAGATTAGACCGACGCTTTATTTGAATGATACAGTCATTACTGATGAGGGTGACGGAACAATTGATAATCCATATATACTAAAGTAAAAAGAGTTATTCAACTCTTTTTTATTTGTTTTTCCTATATCTTTCTTTAGGATCTAATATTCTTTTTCTAAGTCTTATGTTTTCGGGTGTTACTTCTACTACTTCATCATCTGATATAAATTCTAAAGCCGTCTCTAAATTAAAATCTTTATGTTTAGTTAAAGTAATTGCTTCATCTGAAGATGAACTTCTAACATTTGACATTTCTTTGTTTTTGCATGGGTTAACATCTAAATCATTATCTCGATTATGTATTCCAACAATCATTCCAACGTATACTTCAGTTCCTGGACCAACTAGCATAGTTCCTCTATCTTCTAAATTGTATAATGAATAGCCAAATGTTATTCCATTAACCATAGATATTAATACACCATTTTTTCTTCCAATTAATTCTCCAACATAGGGCTCATATTCATAAAAACTACGAACCATTATACCTTCACCTTTAGTATTAGTAATAAATGTACTACGATATCCTAAAAGACCTCTTGTTGGCACTAAATACTCTAAGTTGGTATAACCCTCTTCTGTTGCAGTTACTAATAATAATCTCCCTTTTCTTTCATTTAAGTCATTGATAATTGTTCCAGCATATTCACTTGGCATGCTTAAATGAACTTTTTCAAATGGTTCAAATTTTTTATCATTTTCTTCTATTAATATAACTTCTGGTTTAGATACGCTTAATTCGTAACCTTCTCTTCTCATATTTTCTATTAATATCGATAAATGTAGTTCTCCACGACCAGATACTTTATAACCATCTACTCCATCTATTTCTTCAACAGTTAAACCAACATTTATTTTCAGTTCCTTTTCTAGTCTTTCTTTAATGTGCCTGCTAGTTAAAAATTTCCCTGTTTTACCAGCTAAAGGCGATGTGTTTGGATAAAAATTCATCGATAACGTAGGTTTTTCTATTTCTATTTTAGGTAACGGGTTTATTTTATCATGAGTATTAATTGTATCTCCTATTGATATGTTTTGAAGCCCACCAATGGTAACTATATCTCCATAATATGCTTTAGATACTTCTACTCTTTTAATACCTTCATTAACATATAACTTAACTATTTTAGATGTTTTTATTTCTCCATCATTTTTTACAATTGAAACTAATTCTCCTGTTTTAATACTTCCAGAGCTAATTCTTCCTACACCTAAAACACCTAGGTAATCATCATAACCTAAGTTACTTATTTGTAATTGCAAATCGTCTTTTTCATCTCCATAATACGGTTTAAATGATGAAGTTATAGTCTCTAGAAGAGGATTAATATTATCATTAATATCATTTAAATTATAAAGACATATTCCATCTCTAGCATTACCATATAGTATTTTAAAATCTAATTGTTCATCAGTCGCGCCTAATTCTAAAAATAAATCAAAAGTCATATCAACTACTTCATTTGGTCTAGCATCTTTTTTATCTATTTTATTTATAAAAAGAATAGGCTTTAAATTGTATTTTAATGCTTCTTTCAAAACAAATCTAGTTTGAGGCATCGGCCCTTCAGCTGCATCTACCAATAAAATAACAGTATCAACTGTTTTAATTACTCTTTCAATTTCTGATGAAAAATCAGCATGTCCCGGAGTATCTACTATGTTTATTTTATAATCATTGTATCTAATAGCACAATTTTTCGCTGTAATGGTTATACCACGTTCAATCTCCAAATCATTGCTATCCATCACTCTATTTAAAACATGTTCATTTTCTCTAAAAACATGACTTTGTTTTAATAAAGCATCAACTAGGGTACTTTTTCCAGCATCAACATGTGCAACTACCGCTATATTAATTATTTTATCCATTTTATCATCTCTTCTCGCATAAAAAAATATACACCATTTGAGTGTATATTTCAACCTAATCTTTTTTTGCTATTTCCCGAATTATAGTTACAGCCGTTATTACCACAACTAAAACTACATAAATAATTTTTTCAATTCTTTCTTTATCCGTTAATTCTCTAGTCATAGGACTACCAACAAGATCTTCAAAATCCTCAACTTTAAACTGCCAAACACCCTTATTGGTTTTAGAAGTTTCTTCTTCTATTACTTGTAATTTAGATGTATATTTATATCTATCATATAAATATTCGACTTTGGCATAACGTTCTTTAATAAGTTCTTCTTGAAGTAATCCTTCTTCTGTAAAAACCCATACCAAGTGTCTATTATATCGATCCGTTTTTTTACTTCTTTCATCATATTCAATTTCTATATTCTTGGCTTTTTTCAAAAAGTCACATGTAAATTCTTTAGCTAGATCAGCAAATTTTTTAACCCTTTCATTTGAGTGATTTAACTCTGGTGTATCAACTGCGAGTAATCTAACAGTTATTATTTCTTTACTTAGAACAAATTTAACTGTATCTCCGTCTACACAAGCAGATAATTTAACAGGATATTTTTTGCCATTTTTTACTGAACAGGGACTATTCATAAATATTTCTTCATCGACAATTTGCCACGAACTTATATCTTTGTTCCATAAAACCTTATGAAAATGATAATCCTCATCATCTTTATGATACCCATAATAATTATTATCACAATAACTAATCTTAGGAGATTTATTGTTTTTCCCATCAATAATCTCTCCTTCGTGAGCATGTACTGAAGGGTTTAAAATTAAAAAGACCATTATTATTAAAAATACTTTTCTATTCATAATATTATTATTACACAAAAAAGCGATTTAATATAGTAAAATCGCTTATTTAACTAATTGATATCCTTGTCCTAATAATGACATTGTCAAATCTTCTTTTGACATATTTTTGTATGCAAAGTTCTTTTCTGGAAAATTATACGATACCATTAATCCATCTTTAACGACATCATCATACATTTCATCATATCTATGTATAGAGTACATTTCAGTTGCTGATTTTTCATTTGGACATACCATTTGAACTACTCCATTTATAGCTTTATCACTTTCAAAATAAACAATCATCGTATATTTGATATCACTTTGAACTAAATAAAATGATAATTTGTCTTCTATTTTTTCAAACTCTTTTTCTTTCCTTGAATCTTCTTTAAGTTCAACGTTTACTGGTATGCTAGTTTTATCGTCTTTATTTTTTGTTGAAGAATTATCACTTTCTTTATTACAGCCACACCCAAACATTGATAAAGATATTAACATTAACCCAAGTAAACTCAATATTTTTTTCACTATTATTCCTCCTACTATTACATGTATTATATCATAAAATAAAAAGATTATAAATTTTTTTAATCTTTTTTTAATTAGTTTACATTATTATTCATAGTTAATCTTGGACCATTTTTTCTTATAAAACTTTGATATTCTGTTGAAATAATATGTTCTTCAGAATTAACTACAATACTAACGATATCTCCATCATGTAATTCTATATCATCTGTAATAATTTTATCATTAACAACAGCAAATTTCATTGTTGATAATATATCTGGGCTTAATATATAAGCAAAGTCTTTTACGGTCAATTTTTCTGGTAAGAAACAAAATGATTGAGTCTGCGAATAAATACAGATCTTCTTTGTAAATAATTCGCGATGTATTTGCTCTAAGAAACCGGTATTATCAGTAAATGTTTGATCTATTTCTTTTATTGAGTTATAAAACATAAATCTTTCACTAATATCTCTTTGCATTC
>CAYTSC010000056.1:0-4708 GCA_964440475.1 uncultured Muribaculaceae bacterium | reverse complement strand
AACTATTTCTAATAATGTATCTGATGATTTTACAATATCTTTAGCATAATCTGAAACTTCAGTTGGTAAATTTTCATAGCTTAAAATAGCATGAGAAAATCCTGTTATTGCATTAAGAGGTGTTCTAATTTCATGGGACATACTTGCTAAAAAGTCACTTTTAGCAAGATTAGCTCTTTCTGCTTCACTTTTAGCTATATTTAAACTTTCAATCATTTTTATATCAGGATTTTCAATTGTAAAATACATTATGTAACATAATACTGATAGCGCCAAACCATAAAAGATAATTCCTGGAAAAAATAATTGAATTAAATAAAATATTCCAAATACAATTATAATGCCAAAAATAGAATAATATCTTTTATCATTATTCTTAAAATTAATTATTGAAAATAATAATGAAACTAAAAGTAAAATAGCAACTACAAAATATGTAGTGTCATTTAATGATCCAGCTGAATTAGTAACACTTCCTACCTGAATAATATTAACTGATAAAAATAATGTATTAATTGCAAATCCCGTAATTAATATTATACTTGGTATTAAAATCAATTTAATATTTTCTCTAATTTTGTTATAACTAATTATCAATATATAAGCTAGTAATGCACATAAAATAACAACAAATATTACCGCGATAACTTTATTTAAGATTACTAATAATGATAAGTATTTTGTAGAAGATAACTCATAACCAACAATAGCACACAAGAAATGAATAAATGTATCAATAACTATTTCAATTGCTGAAAAAATTAAAATTATTTCATACATTTTATTTTCAATTAAATTTACTTTTGGTTTAGAATAATACACAATTAGCAATATTGTCATGAAGATAAGTGCTACTAGGGGCAATTCAAACTCCAAAGACATCGATTATCACTACTTTCAAGAAAATTATAACATACTTTATTAAGTAAAAAAGGAATTATTGCTTAATTCCTTTTTTCTTTACATATTGGTATAAATCATATTTTTGATATTCTTTTAACGATTCTAAGATTGGCTTCATTATCTTAATGTTTTCTTTTGTTACCTTCACTTTCGATAAAGTTTGCCACAATTCTTTTGGTAATGGATTTTCTTTGTCTTTATAATAATCAATCTCTCTTAGCAATGATTCGGTTGATGGCCAATAAGTTCTCAAATATGTTTTTCTTCTTTGTTCAACAAAATCTAATCTATAATCTTCTTTTTCTTTTAACTTTTCTCTTTTTAATGGAATTCCATACTTTTCCATTTGATCATACTTAATAGTCGCTAAAGTATCACGAAGTAGTTCTAAACCGCTTTTTAAATCATAATCATATAATTTAATTGGTTCACCAAATCTAACATATATTTTGTTTGAATCAATGTCATTAAATGAAGATAATGGAACAACTTCAGTATTAGTTGCAGAACTTAGTTTATGAACACCATTAAAAATCCCTGAGATTAAAAAGTTTTCAGAATTATTTAAATATCCTTCAGGAAATATTAAAATACTTTTACCATTTTCTATTAATATTTGCATTTTAATTAAAGAGTCATTTTTACTTTTTTTGCTTCTTCGATCAACATACACTGTCCCATTAGCCCAAGCTGCAAATATTTGGGGATTAACTTTAATTTGATCTTCTGTCCCTAGAAGAATATAGGCATTTCGGTCTATTGTTGCTAGCGCTGAAGAAATATCTTCATCAAATAAATGTGTAGAGGCAAATATATATTGTTTATTTGGATCAAGAATAGGTACTTGATTCTTATTTTTAGGTTGAATAACTGATTCAGGTTCAATTATTAACTCCCTTTTAATAAATTTCCCAATTACATTTTTTACTATTGGATGAAAAAAACCTCTTATTTTTTGTGGCCTTTTTTTTATAAAGGAATCAATATCAGCATTCAAAATTGAATGTGCCATCAACATTTGTAACGGTTTTAACATTATTCTCACTATCATTTAAAAACCCTCTTTTCAAGTTAAATTATAATATCATAACAAAATAATATTATCAATCACAACAACATAAAAATTGTGTGATTAGATTTATAAGTTGCTTTTGATGGAACAAACTTTATTAGGTGAATCAACCATTTATGTTTATACAAAGGTTATTAATTTCAAAATTAGTATTTTTTATCTCACCATTTAAATTATATCATGTTATAATTAGGTTAATAGAAAATGGTGATTTTAATGGCTTATATTGAACTTAAAAACATTAAGAAAAATTATCAAATGGGAGAATTAACTATTCCAGCATTAGCTGGAGTATCATTCACAGTTGAAAAAGGTGAGTTAGTTGTCGTCTTAGGACCTTCTGGTGCGGGCAAAACAACAGTCTTAAATATTTTAGGAGGAATGGACAATGCTGATTCTGGAAGTTTAATAATCGATGGTAAAAATATTTCTACTTATAATAAAAATCAGTTAGTTAATTACCGAAAAAAAGATATCGGTTTTGTTTTTCAATTTTATAACCTTGTTCAAAATTTAACTGCTTTAGAAAATGTGGAATTAGCTAGTCAAATAGTTGCTGATGCTCTTGATTCAAATGATGCTTTAAATAAAGTAGGACTTGATAACAGGATTAATAACTTTCCTTCTCAACTTTCTGGTGGAGAGCAACAAAGAGTGGCAATTGCAAGAGCATTAGCCAAAAATCCAAAATTACTTTTATGCGATGAACCAACTGGCGCGCTTGATTCTAAAACTGGTAAAAAGATTTTAGAGTTATTACAAACAACATCCCACAATTTGAATATGACAACAATAATAATTACTCATAACTCTGTAATTGCAGAAATTGCTGATAAAGTAATTAAAATGAAAAATGGGATGATAGAAAGTGTAGAAATAAATAGAAAACCTAAATTAGTAAAGGATTTGAATTGGTAATATGAAATTGTTATTAAAATCAACAATTACTAAGATTAGAAAAAGTTATGGAAGATTTTTATCTGTTCTTTTAATCGTTGCTTTAGGAATGGGTTTTTTTGCCGGTTTAAGAGAAACTGCTCCAACGATGTTTCAAACTGTTGAAGATTATTATGATGAACATCTCCTTATGGATGTAAAAATAATTAGTTCTTTTGGTTTAACAAAAAATGATGTTCTTTCATTAAAGCAACTTAAAAATGCTGATAAAGTTATTCCTAGCTACTCCGTTGATACATTAGTTGATGGACAACCCATTAGAATTCACGCTATAGAAGATGATATTAACTTAGTTAAATTAATTAAAGGAAAAATGCCGAATAATGAAAAAGAATGTTTAGGTGATAATACCTTCTTTACTCTAAATAAAACATATAAATTTATTGGTAAAGACGCTGAAGAACATTTAAAAATAAATTCATGTAAAGTTGTAGGTTTAATTAACTCTCCATTATATGTTGGTACTGAAAAGGGAATTTCTAAAGTTGGTAATGGATCTTTAGAAGGTTTTATCTTTACAGAAAAAGATAATTTTAATTATGAAGTTTATACCGAAGTATATTTAACTGCCAAAGATACATTTAAACATTATGCTAATTCTGATCAATATAAAAAAAATTACAATTTATTATATGATGAGTTAATAACTCTAAAACCTATTCGAGAAGCAATTAGATACGAAGAATTATTAAAAGAAGCAATGACTGAAATAAATAAAATCCAAAATGAAGTTAATGAAGAAATACATAGTGCAGAAAAAAAATTAAATAATGCAAAAAAAGAATTAGATTCAAATCAAAAAAAATTAATATCTGGAAAAAAAGAATTAAGCGATAGTAAAGCTAAGTTGCTAGAAAACAAAAATACAAACCAAAAGAAAATAGATGATGGAAAAACAATAGTTAATGATAACTTAACAATTCTTAATAATACAATTAAAAGCTTAGGTTATACATGGGATTCATTAAAATCACAAGTAAATGACTTGAAAAATAATATTAATTCAATTTATAAGGAGCTAACAACCTTAGATGAAAATAGTGTTGAATATATAAGTAAAAAACAAACGTTAGGTATATTGGAATCAAACTTAATTAATTTAGAAACATTATTAAATAATAAAATTAAATTAGATAATGAATTTAATAATTTACTAATAAGTGAAAAGAAATTAAAAGAAGAAATTGATGCCGCTGAAAAAACTATAAGTGAAAAAGAACAAGAAATAGCAAGTAATGAAATAAAAATAAATGATGGTTATGTTGAGTATAATAAAAGCTTGACTAAGTTAAATGACGAAAAATCTAAAGCAGAAGAAAAGATAAATGACGCGAAAGAAGAACTTAAGACAATAGAAGAACCAATTTGGTATTTACTAAGTCGTGAAGATAATCCTGGTTATAGAGGTTTTTATAATGATGCTGAAAATGCTGAATCTATTGCAAAAATTTTTCCTGCTTTCTTTATAGTAGTTTAATTAGTTAAAATTTGTATGTTATAAATCTAACATAAGAAATTATAACGCATGTGAATAAAATTTCAAATAACTTTCGTTAAATAGAAAAATTGTTCATATTTTACAAATGTTGATATTATAGGGTTGTTTATTAAAAAAAATAGTGAAACCGGATACTTTTTAGTGTATAATGAAAAACTATAGGGGGTGAAGGAATGGCAAATTTAGTGGATCAAATTAATTCCATTGAAACTCAATCGACAGATAAAGAGAAGTTTTATCGTGATAAGATTGTTCAATTGGATCAGGAATTTGAGCAA
>CAYTSC010000055.1:0-4994 GCA_964440475.1 uncultured Muribaculaceae bacterium | reverse complement strand
AAAGGATATATATTTAACAATCGATACTAACATTCAAATATTTTTAGAAAACGCTTTAAACAAAATGGTAGATAAATATGATCCTAGTTGGAGTGTATTGACTATTATGAATGCCAAAACAGGTGCTATAGTAGGAAGTGCAACACACCCAACATTTAATCCTAAATCAAAAAACATCAAAAATTATAACAATCCACTTACTTCATATACCTTTGAACCGGGTTCAACAATGAAGATTTTCAGTTATATGGCTGCAATGGAAAACTCTGTATATAATGGGGAAGAAACATATAAATCAGGAACTATTAAAGTTGCTGATTCAACGATTAAAGACCATAACGGAGTGGGTTGGGGAACAATAACATATGACAAGGGATTTCCATATTCATCAAATGTTGCTGTTACATTACTATCAAAAAAACTTGGTCGTCAAAGACTAAAAGATTATTATTTGAAATTAGGGTTTGGTAAAAAAACTAATTTAGAATTATCTGGTGAATTAGATGGAATAATTAATTTTAAATATGATGTAGAAGTAGCAAATGCAGCATTTGGTCAAGGTATAACTGTTACTCCTATTCAAATGTTACAAGCAATGACACCGTTATCAAATAATGGAATACTATTAAAACCATATGTAATAGAAAAAATAGTTGATCCAAATACTAAAAAAGTTACATATCAACACGAAAGAAAAGAATTAGGTGTTGTAGCAAGCACTAAAACAATTGAACATATAAAAGATTTAATGGATGAAACAGTTAATGGAGATGACCCAAAAAAGACTGCTGGTGGATTTGGAGTAGAAGATATAACTGTTATTGGTAAAACAGGGACTGCTCAAATTGCTGGTAAAGATGGAAGATATTTAACAGGTAAAAATCAATATGTAAGAAGCTTTATTGGTATGTTTCCTAAAGAAAATCCAGAATATATAATATATATAGCCGCAAGAGACTTTAAAGCAATAAGTAATAGATTAGGGGAAACAATAGTAGAAATAGTTGAAAATATATCTAAAAATGAATATTTAACTAATGAGATAGTAGATAAATTTAATCAAGATATATATGAAATGCCAAATTTTATGAATAAAAATATTGCTCAAGTTAAAAACAAATTAAATGAATTAACTAATAACGTAATAATAATAGGCGATGGAGAATATGTAATTGATCAGTACCCAGCTTCTGGTAAAAAAATACATGAAAAGAATAAAGTATTTATATTGACTAATACAAAAGAAATAAAAATGCCAAATATATATGGCTGGCCTAGTAGTGATTTAATTAATTATTGTAATATTATCGATTTAAAATACAAAATGACTGATTATGGCTATGTAAGTGAAACATCAATAAAAGAAAATGAAATAATTAATTTTAAAGATACATTAATAGTTGATTTAAAACCAAAATAAGTTATAATAATAATATGATAAAAGAAGGGTATGATTATTTTGAAAGAATCAAAAAAACCAATTCCAAAGAACAAAGTTACTAAAAAAACAACTACTCAAAAGAAGAAAGTAGAACCAAAGAAAGAAGTTACTCCAAAGAAAAAAACACAACCTAAGAAACCGACTATTAAAAGGGAGTTAGAAAAAGTAAAAGAAATAGAATTAGTAGAAGAAGTTGTAGTAGAAGAAAAATCTAAACTAATCAATTTTTTAAATAATCAAAACTATCTTTTAATATTTTCGTTATTCATAGGTTTGATTGCAATATTATTAGCTTTAAAATTTTCAAGTGCTGCTCGTATTTATACATTCGGTGGATTTAACGAAGTTTTAACCGTTGATAGTGGCATGATAGCTACCACTAGTAAATTTGCTGCATTTGAAGGTAATAATTTCACATATAAAGGCGAAGATATTAATGTATCAAAATATAAAATAGGTTACTTTTTAAAGTCTAATGATTTTATTACAGAAGTTGCTGCAATAAGTGGTACATCACAAACGCCAAAATCATTAAAAGGGTTATTGAATTCTATTGTTGGATTTAACTTTTCTGAACCAGTTGGTTCAAAAGGAATAACGTTGGATAAAGAAGCATTACAAATGATAAATGATGGTAAGTTATATTTTATTATAGAATATACTGCAGCAAATGATGAATATGAGAAACCGAAAAATATAGAATTACAATTAAGAGTTTCAAAAAGGATGTAACTAAAAGCGAATATATTCGCTTTTTTAATGAGAAAAAATAATATAAATATGATACAATATCACTAGAAACAAAAGAGGTGTGTTCAAATATGTTAATTTTAGCAAAAGCAGTAATGGCGGTAACAATTGGTTTTTTAACATCTGCAATATTCGGTTTTATTTTATTACCTATGTTAAAAAAATTTAATATTAGACAAAAAGTAAGTGAATTAATAGGAGAAAGACACATAAAAAAAGATGGAACTCCAACAATGGGAGGTTTAATATTCATTATTCCGACTATTGCTGTAATGCTATTTTTATTTTTCAGAGGTAGTGTTTCAATAAATTATAATATACTTATATTGTTTTTTGTTTTTATGGCATATGCATTATTAGGCGCTATTGATGATTTGTTAAAAATAAAAAGAAAAAACAATTCTGGTTTATCAATATCTATTAAATTATTGGCTCAAATGTTTATTGCATTAATATTCTTTTATATATTTATGAGTTATGGTGGAAAACCGGTCTTAGAAATAAGTTTATTAAATATATCGCTAAATTTAGGTTGGACGTTTGGAATATTTATTCTTTTAGTATTAATAGGTACAACAAATGCAGTTAATATAACCGATGGTTTAGATGGTTTAGCAGGAGGTTTATCATTAATAGCTTTTGCTGCAATGGGAATCGTTTCCTGGGGAACAAGTTGGATTCCCGGTTTCCAAGATATAGCAATATTTTGTTTTATCTTAACTGGTTCTTTAGCGGGATTCTTATTATTTAATACAAAACCAGCTAAAGTATTCATGGGTGATACTGGTTCCTTAGCATTAGGAGGCGCACTAGCAACTACTGCTATACTTACTAGACACGAATTACTATTATTAGTTGTAGGTGGTGTATTTGTTATTGAAACACTTAGTTCATTAATTCAAATAATCGCTATTAGAAAATTTAACAGAAAAGTATTCTTAATGGCCCCTTTACATCATCATTTTGAAAAATTAAATTGGGAAGAGTCAGATATCGTTAAATTATTTTGGTCAGTTGGTTTTATACTAGCAATGATGGCTGTTACATATGGAGTTTGGATCTAAGGAGAATTTATGAGTTTAGTTATATATAATGTAAAGAAAAGAAAAAAAGAAGAATTCGTTCCAATTGAAGAAGGAAAAGTAAGAATGTATGCCTGTGGTATTACTGCTTCAGGATCAGCGCATATAGGACATGCTTATCAAGCAATTGTCTTTGATATGATTAGAAGATATTTAGAATATATTGGTAATGAAGTAACTTATGTTAGAAATTACACAGATGTTGATGATAAAATAATTATTAAGGCTCGTGAAGAGCAAATAGATCCTATGACATTTGCTAAAAGAATAATGGAAAAAACGGATTTAGAATTAAAAAAATTCGGAGTAGAACCTCCAACAATTCAATCTAAAGCAACAGATTGTATTGAAGATATAATAAATTTCATATCTAAATTAATTGAAAAAGGTCATGCATATGAAACTGAATACGGAGATGTATTTTTCATTGTTGATTCATTTAAAGATTATGGTAAGTTTTCAAATCGTAATTTAGATGAAGGATTAAGTGGAGTTCGTAAAGAAGTAGAACCGGGTAAAAAAGATGATAAAGATTTTGCTTTATGGAAAAAAGCAAATGATGATGAAATATTTTGGGAATCACCTTGGGGTAAAGGAAGACCAGGATGGCATATTGAATGTTCTGCAATGAGTATGAAATACTTAGGTGATCAAATAGATATTCATGGAGGAGGAAAAGACTTATTATTTCCACATCATGAAAATGAAATCGCTCAATCAGAATCATTGACTAATAAAACGTTTGCTAATTATTGGATTCATAATGGTTTAATAAAAGTAAATGGTCAAAAAATGGGAAAATCACTAAATAATAGTATTTACTTAGAAGATTTATTAAATACATATAATTCTGAAGTATTAAGATTTACCTTATTACAAAATAATTATCGTTCAGATTTAAATGTAGTGGATGGAATGTTTGAAACAAATGAAAAACACATATATAAATTTTATCAAACTTTAAAAACACTAAATGAAAAATTAATTGGTGAATACACAATTAATGAGGAAATAGCAAATAAAATAAATAAAGAATTTAAAGAAGCGATGGATAATGATTTTAATACATCATTAGCAATATCTAACTTAATTGGTTATGAACAAGAAATTAATCGTTTATTAACAACAAAGGGAACTGATTTAAATGAATTATTTACATATAGAGAAATATTGACTAAAACATATTCGGTTTTAAGTTTATTAAATCAAGATCCAGACAAAGTCTTAGATGATATTAAAAACAAATATTTAGTTAAATATGATATAACAAAAGAAGAAATTGAAAATATAATTAAAGAAAGACAGATAAAAAAAGAAACTAAGGATTATGAAGGCGCTGATGAATTAAGAAATAATTTATTAGAGCGAGGAATTTCCTTAATGGATACAAGAGAAGGAACATTGTGGGATATTAATTTTAAATAATAAAGAAAACGAATCAAAAAGAGATTCGTTTTTAAATTAATTTACATAAAAATAAAATAAGTATATAACCTAATATAAAACATATATCAACTATGTTATAATAAATATACAAAGTAGGTGTTTTTTATTAATAATAAATTAAAAATAACAATATTTTCAATTCTAACAATAATATCATTTATGATAGGCTTTTCTTATGCCTATTTTACAACAATAGTAATAGGTAATGAAACAGCTAGTACACATAAAGTAGTATCAGGTAAATTAGAATTAACATATGATGGAACTAATTTCAT
>CAYTSC010000054.1:0-5003 GCA_964440475.1 uncultured Muribaculaceae bacterium | reverse complement strand
ATATGCTTGCTTGTGATGAAGAACCATTACTTTCTAATACTTCAGAAACAACTCTTATTGTATATGGAAATTCTTCTTCCGAAGGAATAACTTGTAATAATGCTCTTTCACCCAAAGCGCCATGACCAATTTCACGACGACCTACTCCACCATATCTTCCTGTTTCTCCAACTGAGAATGATGGGAAATTATAATGTAACATAAATCTTTTTGTATCTTCTAATCCTAAACCATCTAATATTTGATGTTCACCAATTGCGCCCAATGTTGTAGTGGCTAAAGCTTGAGTTTGACCTCTTGTGAATAATGCTGAACCATGAGTACGTGGTAATAGATCAATTGAAGCACTTAAGTCTCTTATTTCAGTCATATCACGACCATCAGGTCTTATTTTTTTATTAGTTATTAAATCTCTTACTTCTTCGTATTCGATATTATCGACTATTCTTTTAACTTGTTTTAATATTATCTCTTTATCTTCTGATTCAGAATATTCGTTATTAAAATATTCAATAGTATCTTCTTTTAATTTATCTATTGCTGCATATTTTTCTAATTTTTCTTTTATTTGAACAGCATCTAACATCTTATTACCAATAAAACCTTTAACAGATTTCTCTAAATCTTCATCGATAATAGCTAATTCTACTTCAATTTTTTCTTGACCTAGTTCTTTAATTATTTTTTCTTGGAAATCGATTAATTTTTTTATTGCTTCATGACCAAACATTAAAGCTTCAAGCATTTTTTCTTCTGATAATTCTTTAGCATCAGCTTCAACCATATTAATTGCTTGTTTAGTACCGGCTACCGATAAGTTTAAGATACTTTTTTCTAACTGGAAAGCATTTGGATTAATAATAAATTCATCGTCAACTAAGCCAACATTTACTCCGGCAACCGGTCCATCAAATGGAATGTTACTAACTCCTAATGCTAAAGATGAACCAAATAAAGCTGTCATCTCTGGAGTATTATCTTGATCTACCGATAGAACAGTATTGATTATTTGAACTTCATTACGAAAATTCTCATCAAATAACGGTCTAATTGGACGATCGATTAATCTTGCAGTTAAAGTAGCATTTTCTGAAGGTCTCCCTTCTCTTTTAATAAATCCACCAGGTATTTTCCCTACTGAATATAATTTCTCATTATAAATTACTGTTAAAGGAAAAAAATCTCCTAAACTTACAACACTACTCATAACAGTCGCGGTTAAAACAACAGTATCTCCATATCTTACTAAGACTGAACCATTACTTTGTTTAGCTAGTTCGCCGTTTTCAACAACAATTTTTCGACCATAAAAGTCTAATTCAAATGTTTTTTTCATAAAATCCTCTTCTCTAGAAAGAAAAGACACTTAAAAATTAAGTGCCTATTTTCTTATATTTAATTTTGAAGTAATATCTCTATATCTTATTACGTCTTTTTTCTTTAGATAATCGAGTAAACCTCTTCTTTTACCAACTTTAAGGAATAATCCTCTTTTTGAATGGTAATCATGAATATGAACCTTTAAATGTTCAGTTAATTCATCAATTTCTTTTGTTAAAATTGCTATTTGAACTTCAGTTGATCCAGTATCTTGACCAGATTTACTAAATTCCTTAACAATTTTTGCTTTTGCTTCTTTTGATAAAGCCATTTAAAATTCCTCCATTTCTTTATATCTGTTGTATCCTAGAATGAAATCGGAGTCGCTTCAATCCAAGATAAAACTTCTTTTTGATTATACAATAATATACTTTTAATTGCAATGTTTTTATTGCTTTTTAGTAAATATTTTTATTTCTCCAATTCCGCCAGATATTTCTATGTAATTGACGCCTTCTCCACTTATACTTTTTTCTAATGGTGTATTATTCAATTTAATTGAACCTAATCCCTTTTCAACCCTTAACTTATAATTACTTAAATCATCTAATAGATTGAGTCTAATTTCTCCTAAACCAGCTTCAATTTTATTATTACCAGTTAATATTGTAGAAATATTTATTTGACCTATGCCTAATTCTGCATATAAATTATTTATTAGTCCTTCACTTATAGTTACCGAACCAATCCCAGATTCTAATTCTAATGATTCAGTCGCGATTATATTTCTAATATATAATTTTCCTGCTCCTGTTGAAATATCGATTTTTTTTGCTTCTAACATATCTATAGTTACTTCCCCTGATCCAGAATCAAGTTCAAATTCAGCTAAAGATACATGCTTAGGCAATGTTATTAATACTTCTAAGTTAGTAAAATTTTGTTTTTGGTTATCTCTTATAAAAACTTCATTTTCTTGGACACCATACACTAATTCATCATTATTAGTAATTATTGAAAAATAATCACCAACTTTAATAGTTAATTTACTAAATCCAGTTTCAACTTTTACTTTATTATAGTTTTCAAAAGTAAAATTAACTTTTCTTTCTTTCATAGGTATTGTTGTTTTTTTCTGGTCAATAAAGCCGCCTAAAACTAATAGTCCTCCAACAGCGATGCGTAGTATAAAAATTATAATTGTAAGCGCTAAGGCATATGCTCCATACTTAATTACTTTTTGAAATGATGTCACTTAATATCAACTCCACCAAATATGCAAGTTGCATTTACATATATGACTCTAGCATTTTCTTTATCAGATTTAGGTGCTCTATTTTCAACCCCACCTAAAATTGCTATTTGCTTTGTTTTTATTATTACATTATCAGGTACAAATATATCAATACCACCGAAAACTGATGTTGTATTAATAACAATGTCTTTATCTATTTTTGCATTTCTCAAATCGCATTTAACAGATCCAAATACAGCGGTTAGTTCTAAATTATCTGCTTCTTCTAATTCTATTTTTTGTTCACTAAAAGTTGCTGAATATTCCTTATTTCCAAATCCTTTATTTTCTTCTAGTTTTTTTATTTCTTCACTAAATTTATCATTAATTAAATTTTTTAATAGTAACGATAATCCGATAAATACCAATATAGCTGGTACTACTAACTTACTAATTAATTCAGCATTTATTACACCTTGTGCTAGCAATAATAAAGTAGTTCCAATTAAAACTCCAATTAGATTTCCAAATATATCCTTTCCTCTTAATAAGCCAATTAAACATGGGACAATAATAAATAGTGTCCACCACCCAGCAAAAAATAAATCTATATCAATAATTTCTAATCTTGCTAGACCAAATATTATTCCTATTACAACCAACGAAATCCCCCAAATAATTCTGTTTATATTTTTCATTTTATCCTCCTAATATTATTATATCACCCTCAAAAATTTTGTCTATATTCTAAGGTACAATTATTACATTTCCTGTTTTACCAGAATCAGCTAATCTGGCTTTAATAAAATTCTGAGCTGGTACATCTTTTACTAATATGTTTATCCCTGAAGTTATATTTTCAAACGTAGTATAACCCGACTGAGTAACCTTTGCAAATGTTGCTTTTGAAAAATTCAAGTTTTTAATTTTACTACAACCAGAAAACATCCAAGCTATATTATCTACATTTATTGTATCAAATGAACTCAAATCGAGGCTTGTTAGTTCTCTACACTCGAAAAACATTTGTCTCATGTCAGTTGTTTTTGATGTGTTGAAATTACTCAAATTGAGATTAGTTAGATTATTACATCCGCCGAACATGTAAAACATAGAAATCACGTTACTTGTATCAAATGAACTAACATTAATCATAGTTAGATTTTTAGAATAGGCAAACATAGAGGACATACTTACTACATCACTTGTATCAAATGAACTTAAGTCGAGACTTATTAGGCTAGTACAACTAGAAAACATACCAGACATATATATAACATTACTTGTATTAAAATTGATTAAATTTAGACTTTTTAAGCTCTTACAACCCGAAAACATATGGGACATACTTGTTACTTTAGATGTATCAAACTTGCTCAAATCTATACTGCTTAGATTGTTACAATAACTAAACATAGAGGACATATCAGTTACTTTGCTTGTATTAAACGCACTTAAATTAATAGTAGATAACTTTTCACAACCAGAAAACATGGCATGAGTAGAAATAAGGTTGGATGTATCAAATGAACTTAAATCGAGACTTGTTAGGCTACTACAACTACTAAACATCATCCGAGCATGGATTACTTTACTTGTATCAAAGGAACTTAAATCCAGACTCGTTAAGCTACTACAACCAGAAAACATACAAAGCATATCTGTGACATTTGATGTATCAAATGAACTCAAATCCATACTTGTTAAACTGGCACAATTATTAAACATATGATACATGCTAGTTACTTTGCTTGTATTAATCAAATTAAAATTATTTATCGTTTTCAGTTTATCAAAACCATTAAAGAAATGAGCACAAGATGAATTTGCATATATTATTCCATCACTTTGAATAAATAAATTATATGTATTTGTTCCTAACCCATCATCAATTATATAAGCCATAATGCTACCATTTTTCGCTTCAGATACATCCCAGAATTGAGCGGCATTTGCGGGAATGTTAATTGCATTTTGAAATGTAAGCGAAGTTATACTTTTTTTATAGGGCCAAAAATAATTAGAGTAATCCACTCTCGTTAATACACTAATAACATTAAGTTTATATAAAGAAGATGTTTTATAAATATTTCCGGCTACATCAACCGAACATACATGCAGATAATATGAGTTTCCTGTTTTGGTCGGTTTATTAACACTTGCAGAATCACTTATTGGACTTGTTGGCCCAGAAGTTACTGCTATACTAGTACCACTTGTACAAGTGGTTTGAGTTATTCCTGATGGATCTGCACTTGATGTTGTCCATGCATATCTTACTACTTTTAAACCACTATTAGTATCTTGAATTGATGATATCGGAATTGTAGGAAGTGCTGCATTGTAAGTTTCACCCGTATTATTAAATAAAATTGTTGGTTTAGATGTATCTAGAATAATAGTATCGGTTTTTCTATTTGATTTATTTCCTGCTGCATCTATATAATAT
>CAYTSC010000053.1:0-5010 GCA_964440475.1 uncultured Muribaculaceae bacterium | reverse complement strand
GAAAATAGATATCTATATATCTATTTTTTTGATATAATATTAGTGTGATTTAGATGAAAAGAAGCGAAGTAAATAGAGAAAAACTTAGTCCTATGATGAAACAATATATGGATATAAAAGATAAATATCCAGATGTTTTAATTTTCTTTCGTTTGGGTGATTTTTATGAATTGTTTTTTGAAGATAGTGAAATAGCATCAAGAGAGTTAGAGTTAACATTAACAGGAAAAAGTGCTGGTTTAGATGAAAGAATTCCTATGTGCGGAGTGCCTCATCATTCAGTAAAGGGATATATTGAAAAAATTGTTAATAAAGGCTATAAAATAGCAATAGTTGAGCAGATGGAAGATCCTAAAGATGTAAAAGGAGTAGTTAAAAGAGAAGTGGTTCAAGTAATTAGTAAGGGAACTATTTCTGATTTGGAATATTTAGATTCTAAAGACTATAATTATATTGGTAGTATAATTGATTTTAAACATTCATATTTAATTACATACGCGGATGTATCAGCTGGAAAAATGTCTTCTATGTTACTTAATCATGATCAAGAAAAACTAATTAATGAAGTTTTGAAATTAGGATTAAAAGAGATTATATTAGATCCAAACTTCGATATAAAATTAATTAACACTCTAAAAAATGATTATCAGATAGAAATATCTATATCTGAAAATTATTTAGAAGAAAAATATAATAATTTATATTTAAATATTAATGATCCAAAATTAATTCAAGGTATTAAACACTTAATTTATTATTTAGTAATTGTTCAGTTAAAAGATCTAAGTAACTTTGATGAAGTCGAAATAATAAATACACACGATTATTTGGAAATGGATTCACATACTATTAGAAATTTAGAATTAATAGAAACACTTCGTAATAAAGAAAGGCAATATTCTTTAATTTGGTTGCTTGATAAAACTAAAACCGCAATGGGAAGTAGAATACTAAAAGAAATGCTAATAAGACCTCTTAAAAATATTGAATTAATCGAACAAAGATATGAAATGATCAGTGTCTTAAATACTGAATTTATTTTAAAAGAAAACCTAAGAAATGCTTTGTATGAAATTTATGACATCGAAAGACTATGTGGAAAAGTAACAAGTGGATCTTTAAATGCTCGTGATGTTTTACAAATAAAAAAATCTTTAAATATATTACCAGAAATAAAAAGTATTATCGAAAGATTAAATTTTGATTATAATATAAATGAGTTTAATGATCTTGTTAAGTTATTGGAAAAATCTATATATGAGGAGCCACCTATTAGTTTAAAAGAAGGACATATAATTAAGAGAGGTTATAACTCAGATTTAGATGAACTACATAAAATAAGAAGTGGTGGTAAAAACTTTATCGCTGCTTTAGAATCTGATGAAAGAGAAAGAACAGGAATAAAAACATTAAAAGTTGGTTTTAATAAAGTATTTGGATATTATATTGAAATTTCTAAAGGACAAGTTAAGGATGTCAAAGAAGAATGGGGTTTTGAAAGAAAACAAACACTTGCTAATGCAGAAAGATTTATTACACCATTATTAAAAGAAAAAGAAGCGCTAGTATTAAATGCAGAAGATAAAATAATTGAATTAGAATATGAGTTATTTAATGAAATAAAAGATGATATTAAAAACCATCTAATAGAACTAAAAAAAGTTAGTAATATAATAGGTGAGATAGATGCGATTGTTTCTTTATCAGTAGTAGCAGAAGAAAATTCATTTATAAGACCAAAATTAAATAATGATAATATTTTATATTTAAAGGATAATCGCCATCCAGTTGTAGAGAAGGTAATAAATACTGAATATGTTCCAAACGATGTTATAATGGATGAAAATACATCAACGCTTTTAATAACTGGACCAAACATGTCAGGTAAAAGTACATATATGAGACAAGTTGCTACAAGTGCTATTTTAGCTCAAATGGGATCGTTTGTTCCATCAACAAGCGCTGATATGCCAGTATTCGATAAGATCTTTACAAGAATAGGTGCATCTGATGATTTAGTTTCTGGAGAATCTACATTTATGGTAGAAATGCTTGAAGCTAAAAATGCAATAGTTAATGCAACGAAGAATAGTTTAATACTATTTGATGAGCTAGGCCGAGGAACAGCTACATATGATGGAATGAGTTTAGCAGAATCGATATTAGAATATATTAACATTAATCAAAAATGTAAAGTTTTATTCTCAACTCATTATCATGAATTAACTGATTTGAGTGAAAGATTTAATTCAATTAAAAACATCCATGTAAAAGCACGCGAAGATAATGGTAACATCATATTTTTATACAAAATTGAAGAAGGACCAGTTGATAAAAGCTATGGTATACACGTTGCATCTTTAGCAGGAATGCCAGATGCAATAATTAAAAGAGCTAATCAAATATTAAATCATTATGAAAAAGAAGTAATTACCTCTAAACCCGTCAATGAACAATTATTATTTGTTTTTAATGAAGAGACAAAAGATCCAATTAAAGAAATGTTAGAGAGTATTAATCCTTTAGAAATAACTCCAATGGAAGCATTGAATTTAATTATAGAAATGAAAGATAAAAGTAAGTAGGTGAATTATGAATTTAACAAGAAGTCAATTAAGGGAAAAAATAATGACTATCTTATATCAAAAGTCTGTTTATGAAGCACAAAAAATGGAATATGATATAGAAAGTATAATAAATGAAAATATGGAAATAGAAAATGAGTTTGTTAAAGAATTAGTCTATGGTATTACTACTCATGAAGTTGAAATAATAAAACTTGCAAATAAATATTTAACTGATTGGAAAATAGATCGTTTAGATAAGGCAGGTCAAGCAATATTAAAAATTGCTATTTATGAATTAAAGTATACTGAAACTCCTCAGATTGTTGTCATTAATGAAGCAGTTGAATTAGCAAAAAAATATTCTGATGATAATGTTAGAAAAATGATTAACGCTATATTAGATAGGATGATTAATGATGGATGAAAAAAAGTACATTTCTATAAGTGATATTAATCGCTATTTAAAAAGAAAATTAGATACAGATATTCATTTACAAAAAATATTTCTTAAAGGTGAAATATCTAATCTAAAAGGTCAGAGTAGAGGACACTTGTATTTTACTTTAAAAGATGAGACAAGCAGAATAAGTGCAGTTATGTTTTCATATCAAGCAAGTAATTTAAAATTTATACCAGAAGATGGAATGAAAGTAATAGTCGAAGGTAAAATTAGTGTTTATGAAGCAACTGGTAATTATCAAATTTACATTGAAAAAATGGAAAATGAAGGACTTGGTAATTTATTTCAAAAATTTGAAGAATTAAAAAAACAATTAGAACGTGAAGGATTATTTGATGAAAGTCATAAAGTGCCTATTCCTAAATATCCTAAAAAAATTGGAGTAATAACAGCTTCAACAGGAGCGGCTATTCAAGATATTATTACTACAGTTAATAGAAGATATCCAATTGCTGAAATAATATTATTTCCTTCATTAGTTCAAGGTGAATATGCTAAAGATGATTTAGTGAAAAATTTAAAAATTGCTGATACGTATGACTTGGATGTAATTATATTCGGTCGAGGTGGAGGTTCTATTGAGGATTTATGGGCATTTAATGAAGAAATCGTTGCAAGGGCCTTATATGATACTAAAACCCCTGTAATAAGTGCTGTAGGACATGAGATTGATTTTACTATATCTGATTTCGTTGCAGACCTTCGTGCTCCAACTCCAACCGCAGCAGCAGAAATGGCTGTACCTAATTTAATTGATGTTAATAATCATTTAAATAATGTGAAAATAAGACTAAATAGATTTATTTCAAATAAAATAAAACTAGCAACACATGAATTAAATATGTTAAGAAGATCGTATGGTTTAATGAATCCAAGAAGTATATATGAAATTAAAGAACAAAATTTATCTTTAATAATCGATAAGTTAAATAATGCAATTGATACTAAGATGAATAATTATAAATTAAAACTAGATAATTTAAATAATAAACATATCTTAGTTAACCCATATATTATTTATCAAAAGAAAGAAATTAAATATAATACATTAATTGATAAATTAACTCTACTTAACCCATTAAATATATTAGATAAAGGTTATTCAATGGTTAAAAAAGATGATAAAATTATTAAAAGTGTAAAAGATTTAAAAGAAAAAGATTTAATAAAAATAAAATTATATGAAGGGACAATAACAAGTATTGTTAAAGAGGTGAATATAAATGAGTGAGAAAGTAAAAAAAGAAAAAAGTTTTGAATTGATGATTGAAGAATTAGAAACAATTGTCAAAGAATTAGAAAGTGGCAATGTTGATTTAGATGTAGCAATTGATAAGTATACAGAAGCAATGAAATTAGCAAAAAATTGTGGAGATAAATTAAATGATGCAAGCGAAAGAGTTAATAAAGTACTCGCTGATAATGGAATGCTTGAAGACTTTAATGTTACTGAATAAAATAAAAAATCATTCTAAATAATGAATGATTTTTTTATCTAATGAAATATACTAATATACTAGTTATAATTCCACCAAGCATTACAATTAACATAAACCAAGCCATTATTTTAGCAATCAGTGCTTGTTTATTCTTTTTCTTTTTCAAAATACTCTCACCTCGTTATTATCAATTATAACAAAAATATGTTAATTATGATATACTTTTCTTGGTGAGAAAAGTGAAAACAGTAGTAATTGGAATGAGTGGAGGAGTAGATTCTTCAGTAGCTGCATACTTGCTTCAAAAAGATGGTTATAATGTAATCGGTCTTTTTATGCGTAATTGGGATAGTAATCGTAATAATGATATAAGTGGAAATCCAACTATTGGTAATGTAATATGTCCTCAAGAAGAAGATTATAATGACGCATTAATGGTTTGTGAAAAATTAAATATTCCTTTACATAGAGTAGATTTTATCAATGAATATTGGGATTATGTATTTACATATTTTTTAGATGAATTAAAAAAAGGTAGAACTCC
>CAYTSC010000052.1:0-5027 GCA_964440475.1 uncultured Muribaculaceae bacterium | reverse complement strand
TAGTGTAGGGGTGAAACTGTGGCATACAAAAAGGAAAAATTTGGTGACCATAGAGAACGTGTATCGTTTTCTAAAACAAAAAACGTTCTAGCATTAACGGATTTGTTAGAAGTACAAAAAAAATCATATAATTGGTTTTTAGAAAAGGGAATAAGAGAAATATTTGATGATTTATTTCCAGTCGAAAGTTTCACAGGTAATATTTCTTTAGAGTTTGGAGAATATTCTTTTGATGAACCTCGTTATACGATTAAAGAAGCAAAAGAGCGAATGGTTGGTTATTCTGCATCTTTAAAGGTACAAGCGAGATTATTTATTCATGAGACTGGTGAAGTTAAGGAACAAGAAATATTTTTAGGTGATATGCCTTTAATGACTCCAGCTGGTACATTCATAATCAATGGCGCTGAAAGAGTAATTGTTTCTCAATTAGTTCGTAGTCCAAGTATTTATTTTGAAAAGACAATTGATAAAAACGGGCGACCAGTAATTGGTGGAACGATGATCCCTAATAAAGGTACTTGGTTAGAATTTGAGTTAGATGCTAGGGATGTAGTTTATGTTAGAATTGATCGTACTCGTAAAGTAACTATTACGACGCTTTTACGTGCATTAGGTCTTAATAATGATGAAGATATTATTAATATGTTTGGTGATAATTTCTATTTGAAAAACACATTAGAAAAAGATAGTACAACAAACACTGATGAAGCTTTAATTGAATTATATGAAAAATTAAGGCCAGGTGAACCTGCTACTCTTGATAGTGCTAAGAATCATTTAATTACTCGTTTCTTTGATAAATTTAGATATGATTTAGCTAAAGTAGGACGTTATAAATATAATAAGAAATTAAATGTATTAGATCGTTTATTAAATCAAAAAGTTGCCGAAGATATTAAAGATGGCAAAAAGGTTGTAGTAGCTAAAGGTACTGTATTAACTAAGGAAATATTAGAAGAAATTAGACCTTTATTTGAAAATGGTTATGGTATTAAAGAGGCTATGATTAACGATGATCTTGATTCGTATAACAAGATTCAAGAAGTTTTAATTTATGATAAAGATAATCCGACTGAAACTCATAAAGTAATTGGTAATGATCAGTCTATTGAAGAAAGAAGATTAGCAATTTCAGATGTTTATGCAGCAGTTAGTTATTACTTAAATCTATTAGCTGGTATTGGTAATGTAGATGAAATAGACCATTTAGGAAATAGAAGAGTTAGACAAGTTGGTGAATTAATACAAAATCAATTCCGCGTTGGAATGAGCCGTATGGAAAGAGTTATTCGTGAACGAATGACCACACAAGAGATTGAAACAGTTACACCAAAAACATTAATAAATATTCGCCCTGTTACAGCGGCTTTAAAAGAATTCTTTGGTAGTTCTCAATTATCTAAGTTTATGGATCAAGTAAATCCTATAGCTGAGTTAACAGATAAAAGAAGATTGTCAAGTTTAGGCCCTGGCGGTTTATCAAGAGATAGAGCTGGTATGGATGTTCGAGACGTTAATACTTCCCACTATGGAAGAATTTGTCCTATTGAATCTCCAGAAGGACCAAACATTGGGTTAATTACTTCACTGGCTTCATATGCAAAAATAAATGAATATGGTTTTATTATGACACCATATCGTCGTGTTAAAAATGCAACTTTAACTGATGAGATAGTTTATTTAACAGCAGATGAAGAGGCTGATTATTATATAGTTCAAGCAACTGTTGAAGTTAATGATAAAAAAGAAATAGTTGAAGAAGAAGTAGTTGCTAGATTTAATGGTGATAATGTTTTAGTAAAGAAAAACTCAGTTCACTTTGTTGATGTTGCTCCTTCGCAAATAGTTTCAATTACAACAAGTTGTATTCCATTTTTAGAACATGATGATGCAAATCGTGCATTGATGGGTTCAAACATGCAACGTCAAGCAGTTCCATTATTAAAAGCAGAAGCTCCAATAATTGGTACTGGTGTTGAATATATAGCGGCAAGAGACTCTGGATCAACTGTAATTGCTAAAGAAGATGGCGAAGTTGAATATGCAGATTCAAAAAATATAATTGTTAAAGGTAAAAAAGATAAAGAAGTTTATTATTTAGCAGATTTTGAAAGAAGCAATAATGCTACTTGTTTTAATCATACTCCATTAGTTAAAAAAGGAGACAAGATTACTAAAGGTATGGTTATTGCTGATGGTCCAAGTACTGAACAAGGAGAACTAGCATTAGGTAAAAACGTAGTTGTTGCATTTATGACTTATCATGGATATAACTATGAAGATGCTATTATCTTAAATGAAAGATTAGTTAAAGATGATGCTTATACTTCAATTCATATTGAACATTATGATATGGAATGTCGTGATACAAAATTAGGTCCAGAAGAAATTACTCGTGATATACCAAATGTAGGTGAGGATGCGAGAAAGAACTTAGATATAGATGGAATAATTCGTATTGGTACTGAAGTAAAAGAAAATGATATATTAGTTGGTAAAGTAACTCCTAAAGGTGTTCAAGAACTAACTCCAGAAGAAAAATTATTACACTCTATTTTTGGAGAAAAGACTCGAGAAGTAAGAGATACTTCTTTAAGAGTGCCAAATGGTGCAGCTGGAATTGTTCATGATGTTAAAATTTATACAAAAGAAAACTCAGATGAACTATCACCTGGCGTTTCTAAAAAAATAAGTGTTTATATTGCTCAAAAGAGAAAAGTTCAAGTTGGGGATAAGATGGCCGGTCGTCATGGTAATAAAGGTGTTATATCTTTAATATTACCAGAAGAAGATATGCCATATTTACCAGATGGTACTCCTGTGGATATAATGTTAAATCCATTAGGTGTTCCTTCACGTATGAACTTAGGTCAAATTTTAGAATTGCATTTAGGTATGGCTGCTAAAACATTAAATTTACATATAGCAACTCCAGTATTTGATGGAGCAACAGTGCCAGAAATTCATAAAATGATGAAAGATTCTGGTATGGATGATGATGGAAAAGTAACATTAATCGATGGGGAGACAGGCGATCCGCTGGATAATAAAGTTTCAGTAGGTGTTATGTATATGATCAAATTAAATCATATGATCGAGGATAAATTACATGCTCGTTCAACAGGTCCATACTCATTAGTTACACAACAACCACTTGGTGGTAAAGCACAACTTGGTGGACAAAGATTTGGAGAAATGGAAGTTTGGGCATTATATGCTTATGGAGCTGCTCATATTCTTCAAGAAGTACTGACAATTAAGTCGGATGATGTAATTGGTCGAGTTAAAGTTTATGAAGCTCTAGTTAAAGGTAAATTAGTTAATCAAGCTGGAGTACCAGAGAGCTTTAGAGTATTAATAAAAGAATTCCAGGCATTAGGATTGGATATTCAAATTATCGATAATAAAGATAATTTAATCGAAATGAAAGATATTGAAGATAAAGAAGATAAAGATGAAACTCCAGTAACAATCGAGGAAGTTGACTTCAGAGACAGAAATGAATCTAAAGAAATAGTTGAAGAAGAAGTAAAAGAAGAAATAGAAGAAGAATCTGAAGAAGACTTTTTAGAGTCAGAAGAGGAAATCTTAGAAGAACTCGGTGGAAAAGATGAAGGGGGCGATGAATAATGATAGAAGTTAATGATTTCAAAGGACTTAGAATTGGAATCGCATCTCCTGAAAAAATACTTTCTTGGTCATATGGTGAAGTTAAAAAACCCGAAACTATCAATTATCGTACATTAAAACCGGAAAGAGACGGATTATTTTGCGAAAAAATATTTGGTCCATCTAAAGACTTTGAATGTGCTTGTGGTAAATACAAAAGATTAAGATATAAAAATGTTATATGTGATCGATGTGGTGTAGAAGTAACAAGAGCAAAAGTTAGAAGAGAAAGAATGGGACATATTGAATTAGCTGCACCTTGTTCACATATTTGGTTTTTTAAAGGAGTTCCATCAAAAATGGGACTAGTTCTAGATATGTCTCCAAGAGACTTAGAAGAAGTATTATATTTTGTTAGTTATGTAGTTTTAGATCCAGGAACTGCACCTTTAGAAAAGAAACAAACATTATCTGATCGTGAATATCGTGCTTATTATGAAAAATATGGTCATGAATTCCGTGTTGGAATGGGAGCAGAAGCTGTTAAAGAACTTTTAACAAATGTTGATTTAGAAGGCGAAGTTGAAGAACTAAAAGCAGAAATTGATAAATCATCCGGTCCTAAAAGAATTAGATTAGTAAAAAGATTAGATGTTTTAACATCGTTTGTTGAATCTGGTAATCGTCCAGAATGGATGATCATAAATATTTTACCAGTAATTCCACCCGATTTAAGACCTATGATTCAATTAGATGGTGGTCGTTTTGCGACTTCTGATTTAAATGATTTATATCGTCGTATTATTAATCGTAATAATCGTCTTAAAAAATTGTTAGAACTAGGTGCTCCATCAATTATTGTTCAAAATGAAAAGCGTATGTTACAAGAAGCAGTAGATACATTATTTGATAATGGTAGAAGAGGTAGAAGTATCTCTGGTGCTGGTAATAGACCACTTAAGTCATTATCAAGTATGCTTAAAGGTAAACAAGGACGTTTCCGTCAAAACTTATTGGGTAAGAGAGTTGATTATTCTGGTCGTTCTGTTATCGTTGTAGGACCTAGTCTTAAGATGTATGAGTGTGGTCTTCCAAAAGATATGGCTTTAGAGTTATTTAAACCTCATGTAATTAATGGTTTAGTATCTCGTGGTCTTGCTCATAACATTAAGGGTGCTAAGAAGCTTATTGATAATAAAGATGACTGTGTATGGGATGTTGTAGAGGATGTTATTACAGAATATCCTGTAATGCTTAACCGTGCTCCAACACTTCACAGATTAGGTATTCAAGCATTCGAACCTAAACTAGTAGGTGGAAAAGCAATAAGACTTCACCCATTAGTTTGTACAGCATTTAATGCCGACTTCGATGGTGACCAAATGGCTATCCATGTACCACTAACAGAAGAGGCT
>CAYTSC010000051.1:0-5215 GCA_964440475.1 uncultured Muribaculaceae bacterium | reverse complement strand
CTTCTTTCAATGAAAGAATTAGGTATTGGTGATGATCATTCAGGTATTTTAGAATTGCCTAACTCATATATAGTTGGAAAAAATATTAAAGAATATTTACCAATCGAAGACATAATAGTAGAAATAGATAATAAGTCCCTTACTAATAGACCGGACTTGTGGGGACATTATGGTATTGCTAGAGAAATAGCAGCAATTACCAATCATGAATTAATACCACTGGAAATAGAGGAAATTATTAATGATAAAGAGGATTTAAACATAGAAATATTAAATGAATATTGTCAAAGATATATCGGATTAAAAATCGATAATATAGAAACTCAAACTAGTCCACTTTGGTTAAAAATATTTTTACATTATGCAGGAATGAGATCAATTTCTTTAACAGTTGACTTAACCAATTATTTAATGCTAGAACTTGGAACGCCAATGCATGCCTTTGACTCAAAAAATGTAAATAAGATAGAAATAGACTTTGCTACCGAAGGGGATAATTTTATAACGCTAGATGGATTAGAAAGAACATTATCAAAAGAAACATTAATGATCAAAAGCAATGATGAGTATTATGCAGTAGCTGGAGTTATGGGGGGATTGGCAAGTGAAGTTGAAGGCGATACACACTCGATATTATTAGAAAGTGCTTGTTTTGATAGTACAAATGTTAGAAAGACTGCAACTAATTTAGGAATAAGAACAGAAGCAAGTAGTAGATATGAAAAATCACTTGACCCAAACTTATCGGAAGTAGCTATTAAAAGATATGTTAAATTGTTAAAAGAAATAGAACCAAACATTAAAATTGCATCTAATTTAACAGATAAATATCCAAATGAATTAAAAAGTCCTAAAATAAAATTAACTAAAAAGAAATTAAAATTATATTTAGGAACAGATTTAGATAGTAAAGAAGTAATGAGAATATTAGAGTCATTAGAATTTAAAGTGATAAACAAAAAAGATTATTATGATGTAAATGTACCGACATTCAGAGCGACTAAAGATATAAATATAGAAGAGGATTTAATAGAAGAAGTAGCGAGAATATATGGTTTTGAAAATATAGTTCCCGAACCACTAAGAGTGGATTTAACTTCTAATATGAATGAAATACAATTTGATTTGGTCTATAATGTTAAAAAATATCTAGCTACTAAGTATAATCTAAATGAAGTTCATACATATTTATGGAATAAAACAAGTTTACTAAGCAGGTTAAATATTAAAAAAGAAAATGTTAAAATACTCGGTCGAACAGAAGATAATGTTTTAAGAGATGATCTAATATATTCACTAATTGATATTGCTTTAGAAAACTCTAAATATAAAGAAGACTTTGGAATGTTTGAAATAGGTACAACTATTAAAGACGATGAATGCCACAAAGAACTTGGAATATTATTAATGAAAGATTTTAAAATTATTCAACACTCATATTCTTTGTTAAAAGAAATAATTAGTTCAATATTCTCAACATTTAAAAACAAAGAAGTCGAATTTAAAAAAGTAGAATTAGATGATATCTATCATAAACCATTATCTTTAGGAATATTTTGTAATGGAGAAATGTATGGCTATATCGGTGTAATAGATCAAATGTTAGTAAAAAAGAAAAACCTTATTTATGCTACAATTGATTTCGATAAATTTACGATGTTAGAAAAAGAATTAAATCTTTATCAGCAAATTAGTAAATATCCGACTGTTAATTTGGACTATACTATTATTACTCCAAAAGATTATACTTATGAAATGTTTAAAAACATTATTGATAAGTATAACTCTTCAATACTAAGAAATTATGAATATATTGGTTTATTTGAGACAGATGTTGAAAAAAAGTATAATATTAGATATGTAGTAGGTTCTTATGAAAGAACGTTGACAAGTGAAGATTTAGAAGAATTCAAATTGAATTTTATTAAACATATTAAAGACAATAAATTAGAAATTGTTGAGTGATTAAATAATTTGTTATATAATAACTAAGTAGGTGATAAAATGGCTAAAAATAAAATAAAAAAAGTAGTAAAAGTTAGTAATGAAGAAACGGAAATGAAAATAAGAACGCTATTAATAATTTTCACTATTATTATTGCTCTTTGTATTGGCTTATACTTTTTAACAGAAAAAGTAATACTAAAAAAAGATAGAGAGAGCAGCAGCGAAACTCCTGAAGTAGTCGAAGGCAGCAGAAATATATTGTTAAGTAATCTATTAAAACAAAGTAATAAAGAATATTATGTATTAGTTTATGATTATAAAGATAAATATGTTTCATTCTTTAAAGAATTAATCGATGGATATAGAGATGATTATAAAGTTAAATTATATACTAGTGATTTAAATGAAAGATTAAACAAAAAGTATTTGTCTGAAAAAGGAAATTCCAAAGCAGAAACTACGGAAGACTTAAAAATAAATGGTCCGACATTAATAAAGGTTATAGATAAAAAGATAACTAAATACATTGAGGGAGAACCAAAAATAAAAGCTGAGTTAAGTTTTAATGAATAAAACCTATGTTAACCCATAGGTTTTTTCTTTGATAATATACAAGAGGTAAATGCTTGTGTGGATCATATCCATATAAGGATAATAAGACGATCAATTTGTTTTTTTGATAATTTTAATTTAGTAGCGGCAGCGACATAACGTTACAAGTGAGGCATTTTCCAAAGATAATACTTAAGATATTATCACAAGATAAACATAAACTACCAGCCTAGCTGGTAGTTTTTTATTGAATTAAAAAGGTATTTGAATTATACTAATAATGTAAGTAGAAGGATGTGCAATTATGAAGATTAACAAAAGGGTATTCAATATATATGAAATGATAGTATTTATGTTTATAACTGCCGTTGTCTCGAGTTTGACTTGCGGCTTAATAATGTTTAAATTATATGATTCTAAAAAACTGGAAGTGAAAAAGCCGGATTATTCATTAATTTATGACAATCAACATATTGCTGAGTTTGTTGAGAGTTACGAAAGAATAAAATCAAAATATTATCAAGAAGTAGACGAGGGAAAACTAATCGACAATGCAATTAAGGGTATGCTTGATTATTTAGGAGAACCATATACAGAATATTTTGATGAAGGCCAAGCTCAAAATTTTAATGAACAATTAGAAGGTAACTATGAAGGAATTGGAATGTATATTGGGTATAATGAAGAAAAGAAACAAAGTTTTGTCCTTCAGGTTTTTGAAAATACTCCAGCTGAAAGAGCAGGTATTAAAGAAGGAGATATATTCATTAAACTAAATGGTGAAGACTTGTCTGATAAAAACTCTGATTATATTGCTAATAAAATAAAAGCTGGTGATAAACAAACATCAGAAATTACATTTCTAAGAGATGGAAAAGAAGTGACATTTAAAGTTACAAGAGAAAGAGTTACAATCACATCTGCTACAGGAAGAATAATTAAATACAGAACAAAAGATATTGGTTATTTAAAAATAAATCAATTTGCAAATCCGACTAACTCTCAAGTTAAAAAAATAGTAGATGACTTTAAAAAGCAAAAATTAAATTCGGTGGTAATTGATTTAAGAGGTAATCAAGGCGGTTATTTAAATAGCGTATTAGAAGTTGCAGAACAATTTCTAGAAAAAGATAAAGTAATATTACAACTAGAAGATAAAAATGGTGTAAGCAATGTAATAGATACATCAACAGATAAAACAGAATTCACAGTAGTTGTATTAATAGATGAGATAAGCGCATCTGCTGCTGAAATATTAGCTGGAGCATTAAAACAAAGTTATGGTGCGACATTGGTTGGCAAAAAAACATTTGGTAAAGGTAAATTTCAAGAAACAGAAAATTTATCATCCGGAGCTTCAATTAAATTTACAGCTGGATATTGGTATATGCCTGATGGAACAAAAGTAGATGGCATTGGAATAAGTCCAGACTATGAAGTAAATCAAAATCAAGAATACTTTAAAGATAAAAATGATGCAAAAGATTCACAGTTACAAAAAGCTTTAGAATTAGTGATTAAATAATCACTAATTTTTTTCTATATATTATATAGGAAAGAAAAATTGAGATTATATAATTAGTATTGTATAATATTTTTTAGAGATGAGTAGGTATCAATGAAAAATATAAAAGTAGGCGATGAATTAAAAATTCATTGTTACAAGCACAATGGAAGATTCCATCGTGGTTGGGAAGAAGCATTGGTTCTAGATGTTGATGATGAAAAGATAATTGTTGGAAATAATAAAACAAAGGTATTTGAAAACGATGGACGTTCTCATAAGACCAAAGAACCGTCAATAATGGTATTTTATAAAAATAAATGGTATAATGTATTTGGACAATTAAAAAAGAAGGGGCTATTTTATAAATGTAATATAGCTACTCCATATTTAATTGATGATAACGTGATTAAATTTATTGATTATGATTTAGACTTAAAAGTATTTCCTGATGGAGGATTTAAAGTTCTAGATCGTAATGAATATAAATATCATAAAAGGATTATGAATTATTCAGATGATTTGGATAAAGTTCTTAAATTTGAATTGAGTAACTTGATTTCTTTAAAAAGAAAGAATAGTGGTCCTTTTAAAGAAGGCGTAATAGAAGAGTATTATAAAAAATACTGTAAGATTAGAAATATATAATTTAAATATATATTGTGTTAAAAAGACAAAAAAGATTATCTTTACTACAAATTTACATTTATTTGGCGAGCATTAAAACTAAAAGTGCATAAAGTTGCGAAAAAGTGAAAATAAATGTTGACAAAGATTTTTCTTTTTGTTATATTAACAATGCACCTGGGAAGAAGGTGCAAAATGATCTTTGAAAACTAAGTAAAATGTCAATTTTGAGTAGCTTAGATTAAACTTTAAAAATAAAAATTTATTTTTTTTTGAGAGTTTGATCCTGGCTCAGGATGAACGCTGGCGGCATGCCTAAGACATGCAAGTCGTACGAAGGAACCTGATGAATCTTTGCGTACTTGTACAATGAGATGAAACAGATTTTTCCTTAGTGGCAAACGGGTGAGTAACACGTGGGTTACCTACCTCCAAGTTTGGGATAACAGTTAGAAATGATTGCTAATACCGAATGTGATAATTTATTAAAGAAGCCTTTAAAGCTTCGCTTGGAGATGGGCCTGCGTCGCATTAGCTAGTTGGTGGGGTAAGAGCCTACCAAGGCGACGATGCGTAGCCGAACTG
>CAYTSC010000050.1:0-5399 GCA_964440475.1 uncultured Muribaculaceae bacterium | reverse complement strand
AAGGAATGATAATTATGAAACATGAGGAATTTATAGAAAAGTGTATTGAAATTGTAGTCGAAAGTGAAAATAAAGTGTTGCATATTGCGCATAATCATTATACAGAAACAAAAAAAGAAGATTAGTAATTAATCTTCTTTTTCTTTATTGTAATTATCTATAGGACATATAATTCTTTCAGAAATACCTTTATCATTTGTATATGTACAACGGCAAGTATTTAGTGTCTCATCACATCCAGTACAACCAGTTGCGTTAGAACATTTTGTTCTATTTATTACATCATCTTTTATTCCGCTCATTGTATCACCAACTAATTCAGAAAAACTTTTAATAATTGTATTTCTTTCTATGCTCTCCATTAATTTAGTAATTTCGGCTTCATCTATTTCGCCAATCTTAACAGCTTTAGTAACATCTAGATCTTTAAAATCATATTTTTCAGTAACCACAATATTTAAATTAATTTCTAAATCGATATCTCCGGATTTAATAACTAAATTATTGTCTTTACCAAATGATCCAGTAGATGACTTATCAACCATTCTTAATTTTATTTCAGTAATTTCACCCGCATCATTAAATGTAAGGCTAATTTTTTTGCTAGTTTCATCTGAATACTCCAATTCAAATGTTTTACTATCATCTCCAACGAATCTAAATGTATAAACATTATCTGATGTAGTATAAGTAATTAATTCTTTTTTATCTTTAGCATTTAGCAATTCTAATACTACTAATTCACCATCGGTTTTTACATATAAGTTTATTTCAATGTCTTCCCAAGTTGACTCATCAATTGGTTCTTTTAATTTTTTTATAAAATCTTCATCAATTTCTTTAACTATTTTTAATGCATCAGGATTATTTTCTAATTCGGTAACAATACTCATGATAATATTGTCATTTCTTTCTTTTGTTAAAGTATAAGATAATTTAGTCAAATTAATGTCTGTACCTCTAATGTTTCTTGTAACATTATTTGTTGTAATAACATCTTTTTCATTAATTCCTTTTTTTAATCCTTCTCCAATAGTTTTAATCACTATTAATAGATCATCGTTACTAACGCTTGTTTCTTCAACTTTCTTTGTTTTGTCAAATATAGAATCAATTTTTTCTTTGTCTAATTTTTCAACTAAAATTGGATTATCATAAATTTTGCCTAAATCTAAATAGCCTTTATTATTAATTATTTGTAATGTTGCATCTAATTTATTACCAATAACATCACTTATTTCAGTCCCGACATTTAATTTCTTAGTGTTTTTGTCATAACCTAAATTAAACTTATATTTAAATTTACTTAAGTTTTCTAATCCCATACCATTACCTTTGAAATTAAACTTATATTTAAATTTACTTAAGTTTTCTAATCCCATACCATTACCTTTGAAGTCTAAATATGCAATCACTGTGCCTTTATTATTCAAAGTTGTATCAAGAACATCTAATGCTTTTACACCTTTAATCATTTCGCTGAACTTTGTAATTTGTTTGTTAATACTATTTTCAAATGTTTGAGTAGCTTTATCAACTTTAACTTTTTTCAAACTTGAAAAAACTAAAAATCCAATAATTAGTACGACTATAACAGCAACAGCGATAATAAGTGGTTTTATGAAATTCTTTTTAGGTTCTTCAAAACCAATTACTCCTTCTGTCATAGGGTTGTTATCCATTGGGTTACTATACATTTGCTCATTTACTACAGGTTGAACTTGTTCTGCTTGTTGAATGGTAGGTTCAGCAATAGGCTCAACATTAGGTTCAGCAATTGGTTCAACACTAGGTTCAACTGTATTAAAAGAATTATCTTCTGGTTTCATATCATATCTCCTCCAATTATAAAGTAACATTTTTTCTTAAAAAAGAAAAGTTAAACTATAATTATTTTAAGTTCTTTACAATCTTTTGTCGTGATAACTTAATTAAAGGAATAAAACCACCTAATTGACAAACGACAAGACTAATAATTAATAAAAACAGAAAATTATTTATTTCGATATTATAAACATTATTTTGCTTGAAAATATTTACATAAACTACCTTTAATATGTAATTGGAAATTAAAAAAGATAATAGAGAACCTAAATACGCTATAAGTACATTTTCCAAATTAAATAAATTAATTAAATCTTTTTTCTTCATACCTAGTAATCTTAAAATGCCAATTTCCTTTTTATTCTCTAATATATTAATATAAGTAATTATTCCGATCATTATGATAATTACAATTAAGGATATGAAGGAAAATAGTCCTAAAACCAATGTAATTGATTTAATTAAATCTGTTGTTAAATCGATTAGAACCATTGCATAATCCGTATAAATTACTTTATTTTCATCTAAATAATTTATTATTTTTTGTCTACTTTCATAATCCTTAGGAAATATAGTTATTTCTAAGGGAATAGAATTATAATTTAGTTCTTTTAATGCTAAATTATAATCCTTAACCAATTCTTTTGTTAATACATTTCTTTTAGAATTGATTTGACTTTTAACTATTTCACTTTGTAAATTAATTAAAGAAAGATCAAAGAGAATTTCTTCGGATATTCCCAGCCCAGAAACACTTTGATATGTTTGATTATACTTTTTGCCTCGCATAATCCCAACCACTTTAATATCGATGCCATTTTTATACATGTCATTAAGATTGTTATTTATATAATAATCATAATCATGCTTAATAAAAAGTTCGTTATTACTTAATAATTTAATACTTTGATTATTATCTAAAAAAGAAAACAATGATTTTGATACTTGATTATTGCCATCTATAATTATAATTGCTTCATTTTTCTCTTGGGGAAAAGAACCTTTAATTAAATCGAAATTACTAGAAAAATAATTATTTAATGATTTAGGCAATTCAATAATATCTTTTTGCTCAATAAAAGATATATTATCGTTTTTAGCTAAAAGATATATATTATCGTGATAACGATTACTAATTCCCGATAATAATGAAGTATCAATATTATTAATATAATTAACTTTTTCCTTATCTAATAGTGAATTATTTGTTTTTTTAACTTTTATTCCTTTGTATTTAGGAAATAAATACTCCTCATTATTTTCTAATAAGCCATTATCTTGATTAATTATAATGGGAAACGATTTTAGATACGTGTTCTTATAATTATTTATTTGGTTGTTTAATGAGTTACTTATATTTATTACAAGTGAAACACTTATTAAACCAATAGTAGTAGCTATTAAAGTCAATATAAATCTTAGCTTTTTCTTGCTTATGTTTTTTCTTGCTAATTTAAATATCGTAGATGATTTCATTTTATTATTTATTTCTTTATATGTTTCTAACTTTTTTTCTTGAGGATTTGTATCATTAATAATAACGCCATCTTTTAGCTCAATAATTCTGGTTCCATATTTCTTTGCTAGTTTAATATTGTGAGTTACTATTATTAGTAATTTATTTTTACTAACATTTAAAAGTAATTCTATTATTTCTTGTTCATTTTTCGAATCTAAAGAACCAGTTGGTTCATCAGCAATAATCATATCTGGGTTATTAACTATACTTCTAGCTATCGCGACTCTTTGTTTTTCTCCTCCCGATAATAAAGAAACATTCTTTTTCATTTTGTTATTTAAACCTATAGCGTTCACTAAATCATCGATTTTTTTACTGTTTTTTCCCCCAGTTATTTCTAATGGGAGTGATATATTATCTTGAACATTTAAATCATTTAACAATTCAAAATTTTGTAAAATATAACCAATTTGATTGTGATAATGATTAATATTTATATTTTTAATGTTTTTACCTTTATATAATATTTCCCCAGAATCAATTGAATCAAGATTAAAAATCATATTTAAAAGAGTTGTTTTCCCTGAGCCTGATGGCCCGGTTATCATAACAACTTCATTTTTATTTAAATTAAGACTAATGTTTTTTAATATATGCTCTTTATTATAGCTTTTGTTAACTCTTATTAATTGTAACATAGTTCCTTTCTGTTCCAATTAATTTCAATAGACGAGGTTATTATAACACGAAAAACTTTCTTTACAATAAAAAGTATTATTGTTATAATTATTTTAAGAATAGGTGAGGTAATTGAAAAAAATATTGCTGATATTTATTTCTTGCTTCTTTTTGTGTATAGACGTTAATGCAATGATTTGCAGTGACGCGGCAATTGAAAAATTAAAAAGCGCTGCAAGGGATGTAAAATACAATTATGAAGCTGTTGATGATGGTTATTACTATTATCTTTTTAATGTCTATAATTTAGATTCAAGAATTGCTTTAGTTGATATTAGCAATCCAAATAAATATTATACTAGTGATCCAAAAACTGGTAATATTGAGTTTTTAGTTTACGGTGCAGATGTTAAAATAATTAAAAAATTTGAAATAAGAACTATAGATAAAGAATGTTATCCTGATTCATTAAGGGATATTAAAATTACTCTCCCACAGTACAATAGTCTTGCTGGATCTTCTCTTTGTTATAAAAATAATGTTTTAGATGAATGCAAGAAGGTGGTCGACAAACAGGTAGATATTACATTTGCTGAAATGCAAAATAAATCCGGTGTTGTTATTGAGACAAAACCAGTTAATAAAGATTATTCAATATATTATGCATTAGGTGGTACGATAGTTATAATTATAGTTTCTTACGTAGTAGCGTATTTTCTAAAAATGAAAAAACGAAAAAAGATGGGGATTTAAGGATGAAGAAGAAAGTTATATTAATTTCAGCAATTTTTATATCGTTATTTGCAATTATTAAAGTTGATTTAAGAAGTGTTTTTGCTTCTAAAGAGCCAATCGTTATATGTGAAGATGGAGCTGAGTATGTTACGCTTAGCAATAAAGGAACAATCGGTATATTTAAAAATGATGTTTATAGAAGTTCTAAAGATGGTTTGGATTATTATGGAATAAATAAAAATAATATAGTATCAAAGTCCAATGGAGCTTGTTTTAAAAATATAAGTACCGCATCTTTATATTCACGTTCTTTTATTGAAAAAGGTAGAGTAAGTATTTTAAGAAAAAGGCTTAATAATATTTCAATGGCAAATATAGTTGATGCAATCAGTTTATATAATTGTAGTTCAATCGTTAATGATAAGTGTGATAATTCAACTCAAATGGGTTATATAATGAATTCTGTTTCAAATATTATTTATGAACAAATATATGATGGAAAAGCTACTAGATTAACGAATAATAAACAATACAACTATAAAAAAGATATTAGTAATTATACATTTAATTATCCTAATGTTATTTTTGGTGATACTTCAACAAATAAATTTGAAGTACCAATCAATATAGTTGATTTAGTAGTACAGGGTTTTAAAGAAATGGAAAAACCTACTGAGAAAATAGATTTAGGATTTCAAATTAA
>CAYTSC010000049.1:5196-5458 GCA_964440475.1 uncultured Muribaculaceae bacterium | reverse complement strand
GATTATCAAGAACTAAGAGAAGTATTAATAAATCCTTTCAACAATCTAATTAATCGCTTAGATTTGACAAATGGATATAATGTTCCGAAAATAATTGTCAATAAGTATATGTTGAATAATATTAAGATAAGTGAAAAAGACCTAGATGAAGATAATTTAAATTCATTTGTGAAAGCAGTCAATATTTTAAACAATTATAATAAAATAATTAATTTAGAAAAAATAGATTATAAAACCATAGTTAATTATTATAAACTAGATG
>CAYTSC010000049.1:2103-5186 GCA_964440475.1 uncultured Muribaculaceae bacterium | reverse complement strand
CGCATTATAGCAGTCTTTTGTTTTTAGGAGTTATAAATATTCCAAAAAAACATAATATGTTGTATAATGAAATATAGATAATATGAGGTGTAAAAAAATGAAAAAAATCAGGAAGATATTCTTTTGGACGTTTATAGCTTTTGTGTTAATTCTGGATATATTGCTTACTATGTATTTATTAAGTTATAATGAATATAATGTTTCAGTATTAAATAATAAAACACTTATAGTGATGAACTCTAAAATAGGTGACTATAAAAAAGGTGATTTATTGGTTGTAACAAAAAATCCTAATAAGGAATATAAAGTTGGAGATCAAATTTTCTTCTATGATGTAACATCAAAAGAATCGATTATAAATTATGGCAAAATAAATGCAGTTAATGTAAATACAGCGGGGTTAAATTCTTTTATTATGAGTGATAGTTTTTTACTTACTGATCAGTACTTAATTGGAAAAGAAGATGCAACTGTTGTTTATGCTGGTGTTGGTTCAATTATCGGTTTACTAGCGTCAAGGTGGGTATTCTTATTTCTAGTAATTGTTCCAATATTGATATTATTTATCTATCAATTATATTTATTTTTTAATGAATTAAAGAAAGCAAAAAAATGAAAAATATCCTTCGTATAGGAGCTTTTCTTTTTTTACTTATTTTGGTATATACAATAGTTGATAGTTATGGAATTTTTAAAAGCAATATAGGAAGCGATGTTCAAGCAAATTTAGCTAAATGGCAAATATTAGTAAATGGTAGTGATGTATCAGGAGAGGCTACTGAATTTAACTTAAATGATGTTAATTGGACAAGTAATACGGGAGTTGTTCCAGGAAAAGCAGCTCCTGGTTTAAGTGCTTATTTTGAAATATTAATCGATCCTACTGGATCAGAAGTAGCTATTGAATATGAAATAGAACTGGATTTTTTAGCTTTAAACAATGAAAACATTTATTTAACCAGTATTAAAAATATTGATAGTAATTTACCTTTAACTGAAATAGAACTAAATAAATACTCTGGAATAATTTCTTTAAACAATGTTCTTTCTGGTACCATAGAAAAAATAAGAGTTGATTTTACTTGGGAACATAATGATTCAAATAATGAAGCAGATTCAGTTTATGTAAATCAAGAAAATCCTGAGTTACAATATCCTATTTCTGTTAGATTGCTACAATATATAGAATAATTAGGGTGAATTATGAAAACTTTTATTAATTCAATACTAAAAATTAGTGAATACATATTAAAATTTATAATTGCAATTATCACGATGGTTGTTCTTTTTAACTTTATTCAGTTAAATATAATGAAAAAAGAATACCCTAATTTTTTTGGTTATACTATTTTTGAAGTTATAAGTGATAGTATGTCTCCAAAAATAAATAAAGGAGATGTAATAATAGTTAAAATTAATGATCCAGATATTAAAAAACAAGATATTATTACTTATAAAGACAAAAGAGATTTTATTACGCATAGAGTAGTCGAAGTACAAGAAAAAGCATACATTACTAAAGGGGATTATAATAACACTGGAGATAGACCTATATTTAAAGATAATGTTGTAGGAAAAGTAATAAAAACATTGCCTAGGTTTGGAGTTTGGAAAAATATATTAACAACTCCTAAAATATTAATTATATTTTTAATTACAATTGTTTTATTAAGCAGTTCTTTTAAAGACTGGACTAAAGCTAAATATCATTCATTAAAAGATTTTAAAATTACAAATGATTCAATTATTGAAAAAGTTGGTGATAAAAATGGAAACAAGAAAAAGTAGTTTAACAACAATTATTATCTTATTTTTAATAATGATATTATTAATAGTTATTTTCCCCATGACTTATTCAAGATATGAAACAACAGCAACTAGTAATGCTAATACACCAGTAGCGTATTATATATTGGATGCTGGGTATCAATACTTGGATGTTAAAATACCTGATTTAGCTCCAAGTAACACTCCATTTGTATATAATTTTACAATTTCTAACAATAAAAATAATAAAAGAACAGAAACATTGATGGAGTATGACTTAAGTATTGTTACAACAACTAATTTACAATTAAATTATGAGCTATATATTAATGAGAATTATCAAAGTCCTGCAGCAGTAAATAGAATACTAAATACTGAAATAAATAAAGATGATGATGATACATATTTCAAAACAATGACAACGAATAAAGGTTATTTTACACACGAGTATAATGAAACTAATAATTATACTTTATTAATATATTTCCCAATAGAATATAGTGATTATCAATATCAAGATATAATCGAAAGTATATTTTTAATAATAGAGTCAAAACAAATTGTACAATAATGTGTAAATATTATAAAAAAGTTGACATTTTAATTGAAAGAGAAAAAAGATTGTGATAGTCTTAAACTAAGAAAGGGATAGATTATAATGAAAAGAAGAAAAAGAAATAATAGAAGAGTGTTTCTATTACTAATATCGTTAACATTTTTATCGGTGCTATTTGCAACATCATCATATGCATGGTTTACAGCAAATAAAACTGTAACAGTAAGTCCGATTACAGTAAACGTAGAAACTCAAGGAGGTATTCAGATTTCAGCAGATGCACAAGTTTGGAAATCATCAATTGGTGCAACAGAAATAACCAGTGCTGCGACTAACTATGGAACACATACAAATCAACTTCCGGATACATTAGAGGCAGTGTCAAGTGCATTAGCAGTAGATGCTGGTGGAAAAATGGAAATGTTTTATGGAGTAGTTGATACAGACGGTGAACATAGATTGGTTGCTACAAAAGAAACTGATGCAAGAGGGACTGAAGGAAAATATGTTGCATTTGATGTATTCTTAAAAGCAGATGAAAATGTAGATTTATATTTAACTACAAATTCAAATGTTGTAATTCCTGATCCTACTAATGAAGCTTCTGATACAGGAATTAAAAACGCAACTCGTTTAGCATTCGTTAATTTAGGACATTCAGCTGATTTAGGTGCAACCCCTGCAACATATCAAGCATTAAATTTAGGGACTAGCTCACAAGTATATTCATGGGAACCAAATTATAATACACATACACCTC
>CAYTSC010000049.1:0-2093 GCA_964440475.1 uncultured Muribaculaceae bacterium | reverse complement strand
GTTTATGGTTTGACAATAGTCAATGAGACTGGTGCTCCACTTCCATATGATGGAGTAAAAACAGCAATAACATTGGGTAATGGAGTAAAAGTTGGTGAAGCGAATGCAACAGTACACGGAACATACTTTAGTAATGTAAATCCAACATATAAAACTAAAACATCTTTCTCAGCTGATGGTGTAAGCCAAAAGGTTTGGTCTTTAACAAAAGGAGTAACTAAGATGAGATGGTACATGTGGGTCGAAGGTCAAGATGTTGATTGTGAAAATGGTGCTTCTGGTGGAAACGCAGTATTCAACGTTCAATTAACAACGGTAGCGCCTGTAGCGCCATAATTAAAAAAAATAAAAGATTGTTATTTGACAATCTTTTTTAGTTGTAAAGTTTTATTTTCTTCTAATTTTTTTTCGACTAACTGACTAATATCATTAAATACTTCTTCAATAGAACTATCACCATTTAATTCAACAAATCTTTCAGGAAACATTTCATGTATTTTATTGAAGGTGTTATTTATAGTTTCGAAATAATTTAGATCTATATCTTGTTCAATTCTATCTAATTCTTTACCCTTATTTCTTTTTATATACTCATCTTCATTAAGTGTTAAAAATATAGTTAAATCTGGAAGAGTATTTTTAATAGCCAATTTATTTAAATCATATACCATTTCAATTCCTAAACCTCTCATTTCGCCTTGATAGGCTAAACTGGAATCGACAAATCTATCTGATATTACAATTTTTCCTTCTTCTAATGCTGGAATAATTTTACATCTGACATGTTGAGCTCTAGCGGCTGCAAAAAGGTAAGCTTCTGTTTCGGGATGCATTTCTTCCTCTGTAATACTATTTGTAAGTATAAGTTCTCTAATCTTTTCCCCATGCATAGTTCCACCGGGTTCTCTAGTTAAAACAACATCATAGCCTTTTTCCTCTAAATATTTTTTTAAATTAATTGTTTGTGATGATTTTCCTGAACCATCTATACCTTCCATTGAAATAAAATAACCTTTTCTCATAATTCCCATCCTAACTATATTAAATTTAATGAATATCCATCATTGAATCTCGTTATTTTCTCATGATCATATATAAACTTTGTCCTGCTTATAGCAGTCTTTATCATTCTAGCATACTTTGGATCGATTAGAGCAATTTCTTGTAAATCTAATATCCTACTAAATATATGATTTTTAATTTTTTCATATTCAAATTTATTATAATTTATCAATATACTTTGAAGTAATAATGATCTATTTACAAATTCAAATTCTTCAAGACTATCTAGTTCAAATGAAGAATGTTGTTCTTTTAACATCTCTTCTAATAAAAAACCAATCATATAATTTAGTCTTGATGTTTTAATTTCATGAGTAATATCTAAATCTTCTCCATTTATAGTAGAATTAAATTCTAAATTATTTATTAGAATTTGATTATTAGTATTAAACCTATTATTTAATAGTATTTCTTCTATTCTTGGATTGGCAAAACTATAATTATATTTAGCTTCAGTTAAATCATCTTTATAAAGAGAGTGTGGATTGTTTAATAGATAATCATTAGCAAGTAAAAAATATGTTAATAATACATCATCTTCAATAATAGAACACATCATCGCCCCAAGAGCATAGTCATAAGCGTATTTGCTATATACTTTTGATACTTCTACACCTGGTATAGGTAAAATATAGCCCATCATTCTTAACTTATGATAATTTTCTAAAACTTTTCTTTCTACAAAAAGATAAATACGATGTATATCACTAGTTAATGTATCTAAAGTTGCTATATAAAAAAAAATATTAATATGTTTTTCATTATATATATTATGAAAGTGAAGATAAGCATTTGCATAGTCCTCTAAAGTTAAACTATTTTCATGTAATTTAGCAATTTTTCTAGCAATTAGTAATAAATTTATTTGGTTTTCAAATCCATCACATAATCTATTATCACTAATATCATAATTATACAAATTACCATATATCATTAATAAATTTTTATGACTATTTATAATATGTCTAAGTTTTTCAATTAATTCTTTTGTCATTTCATACCTCTTGGTTAGAAGATATATTAACATGCTA
>CAYTSC010000048.1:0-5720 GCA_964440475.1 uncultured Muribaculaceae bacterium | reverse complement strand
ACGCCAGTTGCAGTGCAGAGTAGCTATGTATGGACGGGATAACCGCTGAAAGCATATAAGCGGGAAGCCTCTTCCAAGATGATTTTTCCCATATTTTTATAGTAAGAACCCTTGCAGACTACAAGGTTGATAGGCTGGAGATGGAAGAATAGCAATATTTTGAGTTGACCAGTACTAATAGTTCGAGGATTTAATCCCATTAATTTGGTGAGAGCATTATCTTGTTTTTAAAGGACAATTAATCCTTTATTGGTGACGATAGCTTAGTGGATACACCTCTTCCCATACCGAACAGAGTAGTTAAGCACTAACACGCTGATGATAGCAGAAATGTGAAAGTAAGTAGTTGCCAATATTTTTTTTGGTTGCATGTATAATTATTACTTATTATAAAGTTAATAAATAGAATAAAAACTTATTAAGATGTCAAATATAAATATAAAAGTTAAAATGTGATAAACTAATAATATGAAAAGAATAAGAGTATATACAATAATTTTGTTAATATTATTTCTAATGATAAGTATAAGATTATCATATGCTTTTTATGTACCAATATATTAATAGATCAAAATAATTCTACTGTCACTAAAAATATAACTGTTGAAAATAACTCAGATAAAACAATTTATTATATAATCGATTTTAAAGATGTAGAAAACAATATAATAGATAAAACAAAACTAACATATTCATATACATGTACAGGGGTAGGTTGTGAAAGTAGAAGTAATATAGAAGTTCCAAGTACAGATAGAGGATTAACGTTAATTGTATCAATAACTCCAAATATAACACATAACTATTCAATAACAATAACATATGATGGCGTGCCAACTGAAATATTTAAATCAATGCTAAACATAACAAAACCAAATATGTTAATAGCGAGACAAACATACAATTCAACTGAATTGTTTTGGGGTCAAGCTGGAAATATTACAGAAATAACATTTGAAGATACAATAAATGTGCCAGAAGGAGTGACTTCATGGGATATGTCAGTAAATCAAGATGGAAGTATAATGTCATATATAATAGATGATGGACTGAGAACAAATACATATAAATTATATATCCAAGGAGATGGAATAATATATGCCAATCCCAATAGTTCTCATTTATTTAGAGAGTTCACTAAATTAACGAAAATAAGTAATTTAAATTTACTAGACATAAGCAAAGTCACAACAATGACATCAATGTTTTCTAGTTGTACTAGCCTAATAAGTCTTGATATAAGTTCATTTTATATTATAAAAGTTTTATGTATGCACTCTATGTTTAGCCACTGTATAAGTCTTACAAACTTAAATTTATCTAATGCCACATTTACATCAGTTACTTCATATTCTGAAATGTTTTATTATATAACAAATGGAATAAATATAACAGTAAAAGATAGTGATGCTCAAACATTTATAAATTCTAGATTAACAGATGCTGGTAAAACTGGTAATGTAACTATATATGTTCCTTAGTATAACTTTATAACATACTTTACAATATTATTTGCTTAATATGTAATATTTTCATATAATTATATTGGTGATAGATATGGATTTTAGAGTAACATCGAGAAGTGAAAAAGAAACAATGCATATAGCAGAAAATATTGAATCTGAGAAGTTCCCTAATATGGTTATTTGTTTAAATGGAGAATTGGGTAGTGGAAAAACAGTTTTTGTTAAAGGTTTTGCTGCTTCATTAGGTATAACAGAAGTTATTACTTCTCCTACTTTTAATTTAGTTAAAGAATATCCTTTAGGGGAATTACCTCTTTATCATATGGATGTTTATCGTTTAGAAGATGATTCTTCTGATATTGGATTGGAAGATTATTTCAATAAAGATGGTATTACTATTATTGAATGGTCAGAGATGATTAAAAATAGATTGCCTAAAGAAAGATTAGATATTAGAATATTTGTAAAAGATGAAAATACAAGAGTTTTAGTATTTACTCCACATGGAAAGATATATGAAGATATTTGTTCTTCAGTATTATAGGTGATAAATATGAATACATTATTTATTGATACTCATGGAGACAATGTTTTAGTAGTTTTATATAAAGAAGGTAAAATAGCGAAATTTGAAAGTGTTCCTGCTGCTCAAAATCATTGTACTCATACTGTTCCAACTATTCACAAAGTATTAAGTGAAAGTGAGATAGCAATAAAAGATATTAAAGAAATTTTCATTTGTGTTGGACCTGGTAGTTTTACTGGAGTTAGAATAGGTGTGACAATTGCTAAAACTTTAGCATATTCTTTAAATATACCTATTAAACCAATATCAACATTAACTATGTATGCAGTTAGTAATAATGTTGGAAGTGGTAAATTAATTGTTGTAGAAGATAAAAAAGGTTATTATTTTGCGATATTTAATAATGTTAATCAGGAAATGAGTGAATATTCATATTTATATTTTGAAGATTTTGATAAGTATGTTCAAGATAAAAATTTAGAAAGAATTGTCTTGAAAGACAATTTATTAATAAATCTAGACAATGTTTATTCTTACTTAAAAGATCAACCGAGTATTAATCCACATAATGTAAATCCTATTTATGTTAAGGGTGTAGAGGTTGACTAATGATAAGAAAAGCCAAGTTAGTTGATAATGTTCAAATAAATAAAATTGGCTTATTAGTAAATAAGGATTATGGAAAATTATTTTCTTTAAAAAAAATAGTTGAAAGTGATATTGAATTTATTTATGTATATGAGAAAGACAATATTATAGTGGGCTTTATTCATATAATTGAACTTGAAGATGATATTGAAATAATAAATATTGTTGTAAGAACAGATTATAGAAATCAAAATATTGGAAGTGAATTAATAAATTACATTATTCAAAAGAAAAAAAATATCACTCTAGAGGTAGCGATAGATAATAAAGAGGCCTTATCTTTATATGAAAAATATAATTTTAAAATAATAAGAATTAGAAAAAAATACTATCAAGATAAAGATGCTTATTTAATGGGGAGGGAAATATGAAAGATGTTTACATATTGGGAATAGAAACTTCGTGTGATGAAACGAGTATTTCAATAGTTAAAAATGGCGTGGAGGATGTAGCCACTACTGTATTAACTCAAATGGATATTCATTCTAACTTTGGGGGCGTTGTTCCAGAAATAGCTTCAAGAATGCACACGGAAAATATTACTATGGTATTAGAAGAAACATTAGCTAAAGCTAAAATGACAGTTGAAGAGATGGAAGCAATAGCGGTTACTTATGCTCCTGGATTAATGGGTAGTTTAATAGTTGGTGTAGAATTTGCTAAAACATTATGCTATGTTTATAAAAAACCATTAATTAAAGTTCATCATATTGCTGGACATATATATGCTAATAACTTAGTTAAAAGAATGGAATATCCTTTACTTGCGTTAGTAGTTAGTGGAGGGCATACGGATTTAATTATGATGAATGGTGATTATAATTTTAAACCTTTAGGTAGAACTTTAGATGATGCAATTGGAGAAACATATGATAAAGTAGCAAGGGCTCTTGGTTTGTCATATCCAGGAGGACCTAATTTAGAAGAGTTAGCTAAAGAAGGTAAACCTAGTTTAACTTTCCCTGTTGCAATGCAGGATGATAGTTATAATTTTAGTTTTAGTGGACTTAAAAGCTCGATAGTTAATTTTATTAATACAGAAACTCAAAAGGGAAAAAGTATTGAGAAGGCCGATGTAGCAGCTAGTTTTCAAAAAGTAGCAGTTCAACAATTGGTCAATAAAGTTGAATTAGCAATAAAAAAACATCATGTAAAAAATATGATTATTGCTGGTGGAGTTTCTGCTAATAATTATTTAAGAGAAGAAATGACTAAACTAGCTGAACAATATAAAGTGGAAATATCTATTCCGCCTATAGAATATTGTACTGATAATGCAACCATGATTGCCGCAGCGGCATTTCCTTTATTTTATAAGGGAGAATTTGAAAGATTTACTTTAAATCCAAAGAGTCAAGAATATTTCTTTGAGGAAGAGGATAAATAATATATTAAGAAAAATTAATTAATGTTACTTAAAATAAGTTAATAGCTTATTTTTTTGTGAAATAGATAATCTTTATATATGCTTTTTTTCATGATATAATCTAGTTGGAGTTGGTATTTATGAGTATTAAGATATTGTTATTAACTGTAGTTGCGAGTTCTTTTTTTATACTTGGCTTTTTAATTACATTAATATCGAAAAATAATAAAAATTTAAAAGAAATAACTTTATCAATGGCATTTTCTACTTTGATATTAATTGCAGTTTTAGAGCTAAATGCTGATGCGATGAATAATATAAATCAATACTTTAATAATAATTTCATTACTTTATGTTTGTTAATTTGTTCAATATTAATTGGAATGGTTTTATTAAAATTAATTGATAAATTAATCCCTCATCATGATGAGAGTGATTCAAATCTTATCCCCGATAATCATCTATATCATATAGGTTTAATGACTATTATTTCAATAATATTTCACAATATAATTGAAGGAATGGGAATATATGCTATAGGCGTAGGGGATTACAAAGGTGGACTGATAATAGCTATAGCTATTGGATTGCATAATCTGCCTTTTGGTATCCATTTAGGGACGTTATTAGAAAACAAAAGAACAACAAGATTAAATGTATTATTGATGTTATTATTTTTGTTTTTATCGACAATAGTTGGTGGTTTAATAGTTTTCTTATTTGGTAATTTAAATAATGTATTAAATGGTTTATTAATAGGTATAACACTTGGTATGGTAGTTTATTTATTAATATTTGAATTATACGGAAAATTAAAAGAAATAAAAAACAAGAAAAATTTATATATTGGTATTATTGCATCAATAATACTGATGATAATTAGTTTTATACTTTAGGAGGGTATATGAGTTTAGATGTAAAAGATATCTTTAAAGATATCGATAAATATATGGATAAAGAAATAGAAATAAGTGGTTGGATTAGAAACCATCGTAAACAAAAAGATTTTGGGTTTATAGATTTTACAGATGGGACTTGTTTTAAAAGGTTACAAGTTGTTTATGATATAGAAAATAATCATTATGAAGAAATTAGTAAAATAAAAATTGGTTCTGCTGTTAAATTAAAAGGTAAAATAATTGAATCTACAGGTTCAAACCAAACGTTTGAAATGAAATTAGATTCATTTATATTATTGGGTGATTGTCCAGATGATTATCCTTTACAACCAAAAAAACATAGTATGGAATTTTTAAGAGAAATTGCTCACCTACGTCCAAGAACTAATACATTTCAAGCAATAAATAAAATTAGAAGTGTCGCGGCAATGGCAATTCATGAATACTTTCAAAGTAATGGTTATATATATGCCCATACACCTTTTTTAACTACTGCTGATTGTGAAGGTTCTGATCAAATGTTTAAAGTAACTACATTTGATTTTAATGATATTCCATTAAAAGATGGAAAAGCGGATTTTTCAAAAGATGTATTTGGTGAAAAAGTACTATTGACCGGTTCTGGTCAATTACATGGTGAAACAATGGCAATGGCATATAAAAAAATATATACTTTTGGACCGACATTTAGAACGGAAAATTCAAATACAAAAACACATGCAAATGAATTTTGGATGATTGAACCTGAAATTGCTTTTGCTGATATTAATGATTTAATGGATATTGAAGAAGATTTCTTAAAATATATTGTTAAA
>CAYTSC010000047.1:0-5728 GCA_964440475.1 uncultured Muribaculaceae bacterium | reverse complement strand
CATAAAGCCAAGCAAAATTATGTTTTTATTTTCAAAACTTCGTAATGAAAATAAATCGGTAAAGTCTATCGCCACTTTCATTGAAACTTCGTTTCAACAAAACGTGCCACGACTTTTATCTTCTGATTCCACCATTAGAAAGTTGTTCTGATTGATTTAAGCCATAACAATTTACTGGTGTTAAATTATTATCTTTATCTTTTACAACAACATTAGTAAATCTATAAAAATTTTGATTTGCATTATCATAGAATACAAAATTTATATCTCCTGTACTAGTAACTAAACAACTTGTAAGTTCAACTTGTCTATTTTTAAATACTGGGTTATCTTCATTCATTTGCATATATGAAGTAAAATCACCTAAAGAAAAATTTTGATGAAAATTTCCTATTGGTGGATGTGAATGTCCATGACATACTACTAAACCATTATTTAAGTTCCCATTTATTCTATTTTGTAAATCATTTATCATAGTATCATTGAAACTTGCTTCAGCATTTTGTCTATTATTACTTGCTGACATAAATTCATTAAATTCTATTTTATTGCTTCCAATTTCTTTACCATATAAGAAGAAAGGAAATTCTTGATTTGTTAAAAGCGTTGCCTCTTGAACTGCTAGCAACATTTCATAAACTTCTTCACTTAAAACAATTTGAGCATTTGGCATATTATTTATAATATTTGAATTAATTGGTGTCATTTCACCATAAGCCCCATAAGTATTAAAATTTTGTTGATGATATGCTCCATAAGGATTTTTGTTTATCATTATATCTTTAACACTTTGCAAATATTGTTCCCTTGTCATTATATCCTCCTTGTTAGAACTCCATCTTTCATATCTTTTTCATCATTTTTTACATATGAATTATTGTTACTAATTTTTTTTAAATTTTTATCATCTATCATAATTATAACTTCTTTCTATAAATAATTTTATCATAAAAATATTGAATTATAGTCAAAAACACTAAAATTGTTATGATTTTTAATAAAATTTTACGTTTTTGAATCAAAATGTTAAAAAATATAGTATACTTATATTAGAAATTAATCTTTTAAAAATTTCCAAACGTGTATAACTATGGCACCATAAATTTTTTGAGGAAAAATTGTGTTAGATTTGAAAAGGAGAAAATATGTATATTAAACCAAAGAAAGACCTTTTAAATGGTAGAATTCTTGATAAAACTATTATTGAACAATATGATTTAATAAAATATTTTGAAAACATTGATATAACAAGTTTAACGAACTCTGACTATTATAATTTGTTATCGAAAATATGTGAAATTAAACTGGCTAAAGAGGATTATTTAGAAATAGCAAAGATGATATCTAATTTTAGTGATTGCTTGCTCATTAACATCAAAACAAATATGAAATATACTATTGAAGTTTCTGAATGACGTAAGAGTGATTTTAGTTGGTGGGATGAAGACTATTTAGTGGGATACACTGTTTTATCTCCAAAGTATATTTCTATGTCTCACATTTATGATTATGAAAAAATTAATGAGAAAGTTAGTAAGCGAGAATTGTTTGTTATAAGTAATAATTTTTATTCAAAACTCTTCAATGATGATAATGGTTTTTTTTATTATGAAAGTAATGGTAAAAAGAATTATGTTGATGTAAAAGAATATAGAGAAATTCCAATCTTGACGTCTAATTATAATGAAAACGAAGATATTTCCACATTTGAAAATATTACAACAAACTTTTACCCAGAAGATAATAATTTTAATGAAATAATGAAATATATTAGAAAGAAAATTCCGCAAAAAAAGTTATTATATTTATTTAAACAATATTTATTAGTTTTAGAAAAAAGCATAGTGGATATGATTAATGTTTGGGTTGATGAAACAACAGAAAATATAAGCATACTAGAAGAAATGCATCAAAAGTGTAAAAAATTATTAAAAAATGTAAAAGAAGATACTGATAAAATCATTGAAATATAGTTGTTTTATTATAATCATGAATGGAACATCATATATTTTAAAAAAACACAACCTATGTTGCTTAAGTCTTAAGAATATTGTTTAATATAAACAATATTCTTAGATAGAGAAGATCCAAGTGATGGAAGTATAACAATTAATGGAGGGTCTACATATACAAATAAACGAGAAGTAACCCTGACATTAAGTTCAACAGACCCATCTCCAGCCTCAGGGGTAACCCATATGTGTGTAAGTGAAGCATCAATATGTACAACAATAATAAAATATGAAACAAGTATAACAAGAACGATATCATCAGCAAATGATGGAACAAAAACATACTATGTATATTATATAGATGCAGCAGGAAATAAATCAGATCAATCCGAAGCAAAAATATTATTAGATCAAACAGCACCGAGTTGTGTTGCAACTAAATCGAATACTAATACTACAACTGGAGTAACAGTAAAAGTAACAGGAAATGATGGAGCATTAGGTTCGGGAATAGCAAGTGGAAATGTAACGGAAGAAAATATAAAAGCAACTAAAACATATACAGTAACAGATAAAGTAGGCTTAACAGGAACTTGTACTGTTGAAGTGACTGCTGAAAATCAAACAAGAAAGAGTACATGTAGTACATATAAATCATGTCAAAATGCAGCGTGTGGATATAATACTTGTCAAAATGAAGCGGCTTGTGGCTGTGCTTTGTATGGCAATTACGGAACGCCAACATATACTGTAAATAGTGTCTGTCATGCATCAGGATCTAAAGGAAGCACGGCAACATATGTAATTTGTGGTAGAACTGCTGAGTGGAGATGTAATTGTAGAAGTAACCCTCAACCAAATTGTACATGGACAATAACTGCAAGAGCTTGTTGGTATACGAATATATATGGTGGAGAATGTCATGATTCTTGCGGAACTGCATGTAGTCGTAATAATAATCCTGGTTGGTTAGGTTGTGGAAATTGGTATGGTAACGATGAGTGGAACGGAGTTTTAAAAGAAGAAAAATACGTTTATAAAGGAAGTTGTGTTTCGATTAAAAGCTGTGCAACATCAGCCTGCGGATATAATATCTGTCGAACATCAGCATGTGGATGTGAAACATTTGGTTCTTGGAGTGTGTGGTCAACCGGAACTTGCAGTCCAAATGATTTGACTAAATGTGAATCAAGAACAATATATTATTAAAAAACGTAATAAAGGATTAAAAGTAACATCTGTTACTTTTTTGTTTAAAAAATTATAACAAATATACATATATAAATTGTTATTTAATTGATTTTTCTTCTTGCATATTTGTGAATAATTTCATATAATAATAACCATTATTTTGGAGGTGTAAAATGAAATTTAATTTACCAGTTATATTACTAAAAAGTCTCGTTTTACTACCATACCAAGAAGTTCGCTTAGAATTAAATAATGAAATAAGTAAGAAAACCATTAAAGCTTCATCTAAATATCATGATAATGAAATATTAGTTGTCTGTCCGCTGGATCAATATGAAGAGCATCCTGATGTAACGGATTTGCCTAATATAGGAGTTATCGCAAAAATAAAGACGAAGATAGAGTTACCAAATGGTAATCTAAGAATAGTTATTCGTGGATTAGAAAGAGTAGATATAGTTAAATATGTTAACTATAGTAATGAAATAAATGTCTTAGAAGCATTATATGAAAAAATAGAATTAGTTAAATATGATTTAACTGCTGAAACAGCGATTTTAAGAAAATTATTTGAATTATTAGAAGAGTTTATTAGTAGAAGTCATACGGTTTCAAATAGTATACTTTCATCTATCAAAGGCTTAACCGACTTAGAAAAAGTTACGGATATATTAACAGCATTTTTACCTTTTCCATTGAATAAAAAACTCCACTATATGAATGAAGTTAATGCAATTAAAAGAGCACAATATTTAATTGAGGATTTAAATTTGGAAATAGAAGTAATAAAGTTAGATGAAGAAATTGATACAAATTTAAAAAATCAGTTTGCTGATCAAGAAAGACAAATTATTTTAAAAGAAAAAATTAAACTATTAAATCAAGAGTTGGGACATGGTTTAACTAAAGATGAAGAAATTATTTATTTGTATGAACAAGTTGAAATTCTCGATATTGATTTAAAAACCAAACAAAAATTAATCAATGAAATTCAAAGATATGAAATGATGTCTGATAATACTCCAGAGATAAGCGTTATTAAAAACTATATAGATTGGGTATTATCTTTACCTTGGAATAAGAGTAGTAATGATCCAAAAGAAATTGAAAAAATAAGAAAAATTTTAGATAAAAACCATTATGGCCTAGATAAAGTAAAAGATTCAATTATTGAGTACATAGTAGCAAAGAAGATGAATACTAATATCAATGCTCCAATAATATGTTTAATCGGTCCTCCAGGTGTAGGAAAAACAACTTTAGCAATAAGTGTTTCAGAAGCATTGAATAGAGAATTTTATAAGATAAGTGTGGGAGGATTAAATGATTCTTCAGAATTAACTGGTAATAGAAGAACATATTTAGGCGCTATGCCTGGAAAAATAATTCAAGGTTTAAGAAAATGTAATACAAATAATCCCGTATTCTTAATCGATGAAGTAGATAAGATGGTCAAAGATTTCAAAGGAGATCCAGCCAGTAGTTTGCTAGATATATTAGATAACAACTTAAACAAACAATTTGTCGATAATTATATTGAGGAGCCATTTGATTTGAGCAAAATAATGTTTATTTTAACAGCTAATTATGAATCTGATATTCCCAATCATCTTAGTGATAGATTAGAAATAATTCATTTAAATAGTTATACATTACTAGAAAAAAAAGATATATCTAAAAAATATTTAATACCTGATTTATTAAAGGAACATAAATTAGAGAAAAAAATAATGTTTAGTGATAAAACAATTACAGATATTATTAAAAATTATACTTATGAGGCTGGCTTAAGAGATTTAAGAAGAAAATTGACAAACATTATTAGAAAAGTAATAGTTGAAAATTATGACAGTTTAAAAAAATTAAATATTACTATTAAATCATCTGATTTACAGAAATATTTAGGACCCGTAAATAAAATGGATGACTTAGATATTAAACCTAGTATCGGTTCGGTTAATACACTTGCTAATACCAGTATTGGTGGTGTTGTGTCAATTCTTGAAGGAAATATTATTCCTGGCAATGAGAAAATATCTTTTACGGGTTCAATTGGTAATACAATGCAAGAATCATCTCAAGTAGCATTTAATTATATTAAAGCAAATTCTAAAAAATTAGGAATAGATAGTAAAAAAATATCATCATCTGATATAAATATTCATGCATTAGAGGGCGGAATTAGAAAAGATGGACCAAGTGCAGGCTTAGCGATTTTAACATCTTTAGTTAGTTTATTAACAAATAAAATAGTGAAAAATGATGTCGCAATGACAGGAGAAATTACATTATCTGGACATGTCTTAATGGTAGGTGCAGTTAAAGAAAAAATAATAGGTGGATATAATCGGGGAATAAAGACTTTTTTTATTCCAAAATCTAATAAAAATGATTTAGAAGACATTCCAGAAGAAATATTAAATAATATTACTATTCATTTAGTAGAGCACTTTAAAGACGTAAATAGTAAACTATTTAAATAAGACGAAGTTTCGTCTTTTTTTTTATCATTATTTTTGTTATACTTATTATAGTAGGTGGATAATGAAAAAGAATGGATTTATAGCAATGTCATTAATCTATAC
>CAYTSC010000046.1:0-5790 GCA_964440475.1 uncultured Muribaculaceae bacterium | reverse complement strand
GATTTGATAAAAGTAAAAATACGAAAATAAAATGATAATAAAAAGTGGTTTTTCAGCCACTTTTTATTTAAATTATTGCAATATTAAGATATAATGTAATAAGGATGGTGTGTTATGAAAAAACGTTTTATCTTTTATTTAATTAATTTTATAGTTATTGCAGTATCAATTTATTTTATAGTTGTAAATTTATCTAAACCGAAATTAAAAAATAAAACCATTACTAAAACCGTTATCGGGGATGTTGTAGTCAAAGACAAATTAATTATAAGCGCAGTAGGAGATTGTACTTTGGGAACAGATCCAAACTTTGCATATAATAGATCTTTTACTAATATTATGGATAAGTTAGGTCATGATTATAGTCTGGTTTTAAAAGGCGTAAGAAGTGTCTTAGGCACAGATGATCTAACTATAGCGAACCTAGAATCAACTTTTACTGAATCAACTATTAGAGCTAATAAAAAATATACATTTAAAGCACCAAAAAGTTATGCTCAAATTTTACCTTTGGGTAGTGTTGAAGTAGTTAATGTAGCCAACAACCACATATATGATTATTTAGAAGTTGGTTATGACGATACATTAAAAGCACTGGATGAAGTGAAAATTCCGTATTTTGGAGAAGATAAATATCATATATATGATGTTAAAGGATTAAAAGTAGGATTAATTGGATATTATGTAATTGATAATCCGAATATATATAAAGATTTAGACAAAGGAATGAAATATTTAAAAGATCAAGGTGTTGATTTAATATTTGTTACTTTTCATTGGGGAATTGAACTTATGTTGCATCCTTTAGATAGCCAAAGAGAGTTAGCTCATTATGCTATTGATAATGGAGCAGATCTTATAATAGGACATCACCCCCATATTATTCAAGGTATAGAAAAATACAAAGATAAACACATTGTCTATTCACTTGCTAATTTTTCTTTTGGTGGTAATCAAAATCCAAAAGATAAAGACTCATTCATCTTTCAACAAGAGTTTGATTTGGAAAATGGTAAAATTGTAGATTCAAACGTGAAAATAATACCTGTTTCAATATCGTCACAACAACATGTAAATGATTATCAACCTCAAATATTAACTGGAGAAGATAAAGAAAGAGCCTTAGAAAAAGTTCTAAGTAGAAGTTATAATTTTGATTACTAAGAGGAAAAATGAAAACAAAAATAAATGGTATAAAAATTGAATATAAAGATGTAGGTAAAGGTCAAAACATTTTAATTCTTCATGGTTGGGGATCTTCAAGTGATGCATTCAAGTTGATGATTGATCATTTGAGTACTAATAATAGAGTTATAGCTTTAGATTTGCCAGGTTTTGGTGATAGTGAAGAACCTAAAAATGCGATGAATTTGGATGATTATATAGATATAGTTAAAAATTTTATTAAAGAAATTAAAATTAAAGATCCAATAATTATTGGTCATTCTTTTGGCGGGAGAATCACTATTAAATTAGCGGCAGAAAAAGATAATAAATTAAAGAAAATTGTTTTAATTGATAGTGCTGGTATAAGAAAGTTTAGTAACCCAACATTAAAGGAAATATTATTAAAATCACTAAATAAGACAGTTGGTAAATTGTTTCCGTCTTTTGCGAATAAAATGAAAAGCAAAGTTGGCTCAGCAGATTATAGAAATGCAAGTTTAGTTATGAAAGAAACATTGGTTAATGTTGTTCAAGAAGATTTAACAAAACATTTAAATAAAATTAAAGCATCAACACTATTAGTTTGGGGAATAAACGATTTAGATACACCTTTTTCTGATGCTTTAATTATGGAAAGTTTAATTCAGGATTCGGGAATTGTTAAAGTGGAAAACGCTGGTCATTATTCCTTTTTAGATAATCCTTACTTAGTTCATTCTGCTTTAGATAGTTTTATTAAGGGGGAAAAATAATGGAATTTTTATCTATAATTATTATAGTTATTAGTTTTATATTTTATTTATTAAAAAACATTCACATTTATCAACTTAATTACTATAAACCAGAAGTTCAAAATAAATGGTTAAAAAATAATAAAACACTTATAATAATTAATTCATGTGTGATGATCGTTGTCTCTATAGCATATTATTTTAATTTTTTTATAAGTATTTTAATTCTTTCAATATTATTATTTGTATATAATTTTCCGAAAAAAGCTAAAATAAAATTAGTTTTTACACCTAGAGTTAAAAGAATGCTTGGAGAAATATTAACTATAATAATGTTATTAATGTTTATATTGTTTTTATTAAAAGTTAATTATTACTTTTATACGTTTAGTTTTATATTTATATTAATTCCTTGGTTACTATTATTTGTTGATTATACTCAAAAACCATTAAATAAGAGAATTAATCAGTGGTATATTAATGATGCAAAGAAGATGCTAGAACAAAATCCAGACCTATTAGTAATTGGTATTACTGGTAGTTATGGTAAAACAAGTATGAAGTATTTTTTAACAGAGTTTTTAAGTACAAAATATGAAGTGTTAATGACTCCTGGAAATTTAAATACTACTTTGGGGGTTGTTAGGACTATTCGTGAAAATTTAAAAGTAAATCACGAGATATTTGTTTGCGAAATGGGTGCGACTAAATCGAACGACATAAAAGAAATATGTGATTTGGTTAATCCGAAACATGGTATAATAACTTCAATAGGCCCACAACATTTAGAGAGTTTTAAAACCATTGAAAATGTTATTAATACTAAGTTTGAACTAGCAGATTCATTACCAGAAGATGGCTATTTATTTTTAAATTATGATAATGATTATATTGCTAGTAAAAAAGATACACATCAAATAGTCAGTTATGGAGTAGATAATAAAAAGGCTAATTATAGGGTAACTGATATTAAAGTAAGCGGTTCTGGTTTATCATTTAAAGTAAATAAAGTTAATTTTACTACAAGACTAATTGGTAAACATAATATATTAAATATTTTAGGCGCGATGGCTGTAGCAGAAACATTAGGTGTTAAGTTAAAAGACCTAGTAGAAATAGTTCGTCGTTTAGAACCCGTCCCTCATCGTTTAGAATTAAAAGAACAACATAATCGAATAATCATAGATGATGCTTATAATTCCAATCCTATGGGCGCTAAGTACGCATTAGAGGCTTTAAGTGAATTTAAAGAGATAAAAGTATTAATGACACCAGGTATGGTAATAAATAAAAAATTTAATAAAGAAAAAATATTTGTTGTTAAAAACATTGAAGAAGGTTTTCAAAAGTTAAATGAAATAAATAAATATGGTAAGTTAGTTGTCTTATTAGAAAATGATTTGCCAGATCAATACTAGGAGGATATATGAAAATTAAGATAGGTTTATTTTTTGGAGGTAATAGTGTTGAACATGAAGTTTCAATAATATCAGCATTGCAAGCATATCAATCACTTGATAAGAATAAATATGATGTCGTACCAATTTATATTAGTAAAGAAAATGAAATGTATGTTGGACGTTATATTGATGATATAAAGAGCTATCAAGATATTGATACATTGATTGCTAGAAGTCAAAAAGTAACTTTGGTTTATGATCATAATCAAGTGAGAATTGTTAAGTATCCATTTAAGCTTATTAATAGAGTTTATGATTATTTAGACTTAGCATTTCCTATAGTTCATGGTAATAATATTGAAGATGGAACGTTAGTTTCGCTATTCAAAATGGTTAATTTACCATTTGTTGGTTCTGATGTATTGTCATCTGCTATAGGTATGGATAAACAGATAATGAAGGATATACTAAATGAACATAACGTTCCAGTATTAGATTATCTGACATTTAATCGTCACGACTATAATCAAGGTGTAGAAGATATTGTTAAAACGACATTAAAAAAATATGGATATCCATTAATGGTTAAACCAGCAAACTTAGGTTCAAGTATAGGTATAACAAAAGTAGAAACAAAAAAAGAATTTATAGAAGCATTAGATACCGCTTTTGAGTTTACGAATAAAATAGTAATTGAAAGATGTGTAACTAAATTAAGAGAGATAAATTGTTCTGTTTTAGGTAACTATGAAAATGCAATTGCTTCAGAATGTGAAGAACCAGTTTTAGGAGAAGGCATTTTGAGTTATGAAGAAAAGTATTTAAGTAAAGGAAACCAAACAAAAGGAATGAGTAGTTTAAAAAGAAAACTACCTGCTGATATATCAGAAACAATGAAAAAAGAAATTCAAGAAATGGCTATTAAGACATTCAATGTATTAGGATGTTCAGGAGTGTCTAGAATTGATTTTATATTAGAAGGCAAAAAAATATATGTTAATGAAATAAACACAATACCTGGTTCGTTATCATTTTATTTATGGCAAGAAACAGGAATTGATTATCCTGAGTTACTAGATAGGTTAATAAAAATAGCTTTAAAAGAACAAAAAGAACATCAAAAGATAATGTCATCTTTTGAAACAAATATCTTATCTAACATGAATAGTTTTAATTTAAAAAATGGGGGCAAAAAATCTAAATAATGTTATAATAGAATAAATAATTTGGGTGTGATAGTGTGAATAAAAGTATGTTAAGCATTTTAAATTTCTTTCGTGGATTGATAAACTTTTTGCTTGGTATTTTTTTCATATTAAATACTTTGCTTTTTGGTGTATTAATATTTGTTCCTAGATATGTTCCAAAAAATGTTTTATTATCACACTTAAGTTCATCTATAAAAGAGAGTATAGTTGGCAATATTACAATTGCAGCATATGATAACTTATTGATTATGCCAATGATTCTATTATTTTTATTATCTATAGTAATAATTGGTATTATATCTTGGAAAGTAAGAAAAACATTATATTTTCATGGAATAATATTTTTAATAGTAGGAACTTTGTATATTAAGATCGATTCACTTAATGCATTTATTAGTGGTATTTTACCTGGAAAAATAGCTTATGGTATTGAAGAAGCACAAGATAAATTTAATCAAAATTTTATGATTACTGGAATAATATATGTAGTAGTCGCAGTCATATTAATCGGTATTGCAATCTATCTAACATCAAAAGATGAAGATAGAAAAGAAGAATTAAAAAGAAGAGAAAAAGAAAGAGAATATCAAGCAAATTATAAAAAAATATTAAAAGAACAAGAGGCTCAAGCAGCTGCAATGAATGTTGTAAGTACAACAAAAGTGTCTTCAACTGAGAGCTTATACCAAGAAAGTATTGAAGAATTTAATATTGAAGAAAAATTACCTTCAAGTGTAGAAGAAACTACACCTATGCAAGCAGAAACATTTGCATTAAATGATGTGAATCTTTTTAATGAACAACCTAATGAAAAAATACAAATCCCAATAGTAGAAGAGTCGATAACAGAAATAAAAACTCAAGAAGTTTTTGTAGAAGAAAAACCGGTTAAAATACCGATAATTAATGATGAAAAACCTGCAATTGAAAATGTTGTTTCTACTACAGAACCGACAATAGAAAAGCCGATAATAAGCAGTATTCATTGTCATAATTGCGGTTCGAAAAACGATATAGATTATGTATTTTGTGAATCATGTGGCACTAAAAGAGAATAGAGTATAAAAACACTAGATTTTTATTTTGATTATGTTATAATGTTATATGTCTAAAGGAAATTATTGTTCCATTAGCGGGAAATAGCACAACTTGGTAGTGCGCTTGGTTTGGGACCAAGAGGTTGCAGGTTCAAATCCTGTTTTCCCGACCATTTAGGAATATAAAAGAGGTTTCCAAAAGAAATCTCTTTTTATAATATTATGATATAATTTACTTATAAGGATG
>CAYTSC010000045.1:593-5946 GCA_964440475.1 uncultured Muribaculaceae bacterium | reverse complement strand
AGTAGTAGTTTTCTCTTCTTTTTAGACAATCCTATTTCAAAAGAAGAAATTTCTGAGATAGTATATAGCGCTGGCAGTATTAATAAAGATTTTGTAGATAGTCTCATTAAAAATTGTAGAAAAGCCACTAGAGATGAAATAGTTAAAGAACTTAAATATGCATATCATTTTGAGTTTCCTTTTAGCTCTGAAATAGTTAAAACTTTTGAAAATATTTTAGCTGATAACGTTGAAAGTGAAATTGATTTTAACTACCTTGATCAATCAAAAGAAACTTCATTTTTCAAAACTGTTAGCCAAGAAGACATTGTGAAAATTTTGAAATACTTTAATTTTAGCCCTTTGTTTGCTTTCTTAGATGCTATTGGTGGATACTCTTCAGGATTAAACAATTTCAATCTTGTTAGCAAGGGATACAAAATTGAAGATAATATTTTAGAAATGATAGCTAGCTACTATTATGATAGATTAGAAGCTGAACAAAAAACTAAAAATGTTTATATTGTTGAGTATTATGATGATAGCAATCCTGAGTTTGAAAGTGGTGATTTAATTAGAAAAGATTCAGAAAAGGTCATTAGGATTTCACATCATTAAAAAAATTTAGTAGCTTCTAATAAAGTTAAATAATTAGAAGCTACTAAATGTTTTTTTGAAAGAAGGTTATTTAATTTGGGTGAAAGTCATATAACAATAGAATTAACTCATCAGTGTAATAATAAATGTTTTTATTGCTATAATGAATATAGAGAAAAGTGTAAAAAATATAATGATATTAATATAGTAAAAAAACATATAGAAGATATTATTAATTCTCAAATAGATAAACCAATGGTTTTAGTTTTTTCAGGCGGAGAACCTACTTTAGATAATGAATATCTATTTGAAATTTTAATGTATACTTATAAATTAAAAAAACAAAAAAATTTACAATTTGATATTAATATTAATACTAATTGTACAAATTTATCAGATAAATTATTAAATGCAATAATATATACTAAAACTGCTTTATTTATTTCTTTAATTTCTAAAGATAAACTTTTGTATAATAAAATTACAAATAGTGATAATTATGATAAGTTTATTGAAAATCTTAAAAAAGTAATAAATAAAAATGTTAGACATTCTGGAAATTTAGTTGTTAATGTATTTAATTACCAATCATTAGAAGAAAGTTGTGATTATTTCTTTAATATTGGAGTAAAAACTATAGTAACTAGTTTAGCTCATGGTAAAGTTGAAGGATTTTTTGACAAAGAATCTTATAATAAATATATTGATCAATGTTTATCTTTGAAAAAAAAATATAATGATTCTTTTGGTTTTTGTTCAACATTAGGTTCATGTCAATTAGATAGATTTTGTCTTACCGGAAATGCTTCTAATGGTAGACAATTAGTAAATTGTTCGTTTATTAAAGGTATGACAGGAATAACACCTGAAAATACATACGTAGGTTGTTGTAGGCAGCCTTTTGAATTATTTGTTAAAGCAGATTCTTATGACGAAAGTAAAATAAAAAATAAAAAAATTTTAGCATTATTACCTGAAATACCAAACGAATGTAAAGATTGTTTATTAAAAAGTCTTTGTTTTGGTTTATGTGGTCATGATATACAATTAAGAAATACAAGACGTAATGAAATACTAAAAATTATAGATTTAATTAAAAATGAAGATGATTTCAAACACTATTGTAAATATTATAATATGCATAATGAATTTATAGATGAAGTTAGATATGTTAATGAAAATTTATATACAATTTGGGATGTAATAAATATTTTTAGAAAGGTGTTAATAAATGAAGAATACAACAATTACACTGGATGTTAATTTAGAATCTTTATTTGAAATGTTTTCTATTGTTAATAATCATATGCATAAAGCTACACAAAATATGAAAATATATACAAAATACAATTATGATAAAATAAATAATTATAATGATTTTGGAAAATATTTAAGTTATTTATTTTTAATTTCAGATGAAATAATATATATAGCTAAAAACAAAAATATATTTATAGAATATGATGTTATAACTGATATTTTATTTTTAGATGAAAATTCTATTAAAGTTCCTAATACTTTAGAACAATGTAAATATTGCCCATGTATACATTGTATACCGGATATAGAACTTTTTAAGAGAACTTCAATAGATGGTCATACTCCATCAATAAATTTTTGTAGAAAAAGTTTTTTAGAAAAAGAAGTTTCTATTTATCTCTTTGAACAACTATCTGAATTTAGCGACATGTCAAATTGTAAAAAACCTTTAGAAATAAACTATACAAATTTCATGAATTTGTTAAAAAAGGTTAATTTAGATGAAAAATAATAATTTGCATATACATGTTGAAATAACATATGATTGTAATAATAGGTGTTTTTATTGTTACAATGAAGAACATAAACCTATTCACATGACTCTTGAACAATCTAATATTTTTGCTAATAAACTAGAACAATACATTTATTCTAGAAATTTTTCAGTATCAATATCTTTAACAGGAGGAGAGCCATTCAAAAATTTTGATGTTTTAACTAATTTATATTATAAAATTACAAGATTTCCATCTTGCAATGTTTCAATTAATACCAATTTAACGTGTGAAATAAAAAAACTTAAAGATTTAGAAAATCTTAAAAAAGAAACAGAAATAGAACTTTTTGTGTCTATTCCATCAATGATAAAAGAAATTTATAATGATATTACGTGTTCAAAAAATTATGATTTATTTTTTGAATCTCTTCAATATGTTTTATCAAAACCTGATATTTATAATATAAGTTCAAATATTGTTATTAATAAAAAAAATAAAAATACTATACTTAAAAGTTTAATGCAAATGAATTTATTAGGATTAAAAAATTTCAAAATAACAAATTTGATTTCAGAAAAAGTAGATAATGAATTATTAGATATTATTTTTAATATAATTAAATATTCTAAAAAATTTGGCATGGATTTTCGTGGAATGTCGATGCCTCTTATTGTAGATAATAAAGAAAAACGAAGTTTACTCTATCAACAATATATTAAAGAATATAATTTTAACACTTGTTCAGCCGGAGACACATCTTTTGCTATTACACCTGATGGTTACTTAAAACCTTGTCCTTCTTTATCTAATGATATTAAATATTTTAATATTTTTAATTCTAATGAATTCATACCAGATATTCTTAGAAATAATAGATATAGCTTAGCATGTACTAAATGTGAATTGTGTAATCATATCTAATTTAGTTAAATACTGACATCCTTTACCACCTGAAGGTGGGTAAGTTCCTAAGATATGTTGCTAGGCAACCTTGATCTTAAGTGGGTACGCCAGAATACCCTTCATCTGCTCATGGTCTATCTCATATCTCAATGGATGATCCCTTCGCAGTTACATGTCTTCTAAAAATGTTAATAGTAGCATTAACATCAGCATTAATCTTAATGCCTTTAGCTGAAATAAGTGAAGCTGTGTTAAAATAGGTTTAATACCTTCTATAAAAAGAAGGTCGTCTTCACCAGATCACCAACAGGAGTTTTGGTAGTTGGTAGCCGTTAAGTTAGATGTAGAAACCTTTGAATGTCGCCTCAGTTCAATGCTCTTTCGTGGCTCTGTAAACAGTTCTAAGGCAGAATGGAACAGTCAACCACATTGCGAAGCTAACTTAACCGATCGAGAGGAAGCCCAATTTCATTCAGACTCCAACTGCTTGAATAGGCACAACTGGTTTTTAAGAGATTCCAGGACAAAAAAACAATTTATTTGTCACAAAAAATCTCTTTTTTTTAATTCAAAGGATGATTCATTTGCTAAGCGAGACTTAGCAATTTTCTCATCCGGTTTCTATAAAAATAATAAGAAAATCGCTAATCACTAATTGCTTAATTAATTAATGTACTTCTAACTAAGTTTGTGATAGAATAACTTTAGAGAAAACGCATTTAGAAGGAGGAAGAAAAGATGCCTAAAACTTTTTTCATTTCAGACACTCACTTTTCACATACTAACATGCTAAAATTTATTAAGCCTAATAGTGAAGGAGAAAAACTTAGAGTTTTTAATAGTATTGAAGAAATGAATGAGACTATTATCGATAATTGGAATAAAGTTGTTTCTTGTAGAGATACTGTATATCATTTAGGTGATATAGCAATGAAATTTCAATATGTTGATTTAGTTAAAAGACTTAAAGGTAGAAAGATACTTCTTCCTGGTAATCATGATAGATCAGCAGCTAAAGAATATCTTAACTATTTTGAAGATATTATTGGAGTAGTTAAACATAAAGAATTTTTGCTTTCTCATTACCCCATTCATCAAGATAGCATTCCTACTTGGTGTGATGCAAATATTCATGGTCATACACACTTAGAAGTAGTAAGATTTAATAATGAAATTGATACTAGATATTTCAACGTTTGTGTTGAAAGAATTAACTATGCACCAATTGAAATTAATGAAATTAGAGTTTTAATTAAAGAAAGGAAGTTAAGAATTGAAAATTAGAGAAGGGTTTGTTGCTAATAGTTCTAGTAGTAGTTATTGCATTTTAGGTTGGTTAGGTGAAGAATTAGAAAAGGATTCTGTACAGAAAGCGTTGTTTGAATTCCTAGAAAAAAATGATCTAGAAATTCCAGATGAACCAATAACAATTGATAATTTTGAAGATCTTTTTGGAGAAAGCGATGATTGCCTTAAAGTCTTGTATTTAGATGAAGAAGGTCTAATAGGTTTTAATCTAAGTTATACAGCAATTAATTTATCAACTTTTAAGAAAGATATAAAAATTTTTGAATCTAAATGTAAGAAAGAAAATTCTATTTTTAACGTTCTTTCAACTTCAATAAATAAAGAATCTAGTGTTTTCATTGGAGAAACTTATTGCTAATAAGAAAGGAGTTTTGAAAAGTGAAAATTAGAGATGGATTTGTTGCTAATAGTTCTAGTAGTAGTTTTCTTGCAATAGGTTGGTCATTTTGGAATACTAGGGATTTTGTTATGAAAATTTTAGATCATGTTATTAATTCAAAAGAATTATCTGATAAATTAGGAATAACGAATTTTGATCAAAGGCAAGATGATCCTGAACTTGAATACTATGATTCAATCGATGATTATTTGGTTGGTATGTTTGAAGATGGAGATATATCTTCTATTATTGATACAGGTTTAGGAATTGAATTGCTTAATGGTCCAGATGAAAGTGTTCATTTATCTGTTGAAATTAGAGTTCCAGAAAATCCTTCCCATCTTGTGAATGAAGTAGTCAGAAAGAAAGAACTTATTGATACGGCAATTGAAAACAGTGAAATACTTAAATTTTTAGCTAAAGATCGGAA
>CAYTSC010000045.1:0-583 GCA_964440475.1 uncultured Muribaculaceae bacterium | reverse complement strand
TAATAGCGAGCCTCCTTATGTGATCCGTAAATGCTGGATGGATTGCTAAATCATGATTAAAAAATACAGACCGAAAACTGAAGGCTTTGAAGCTGTTTTTTGGGATGGAACCAATGTCGAGGAAGTTAAAGAATTTTTAGGTAGTGTTTTTAAGAAACACAAAGTTGAAAGGCATCCAGGTGGAAAAAATCAAATTGAATACTTTCATGGAATTTTTTCAACTATAGCTGATAATGGTTCTTATTTCTTTTATGACGAAAATGGTTTTTTAACTCATCTTTCTTCTATAGAATTTAATAAGAATTTTGTAGAGGTTGGTGAATATTAGTGACAATTTTAGAAATTATTCAATCACTTAGAGATGAATCTAAAACCAATTCCAAACTAAAAATTCTTAAAGAAAACAAAAATTATAGTATTTTAACATCTTTGTTTTGGTTGACTTATAACCCTGTGCATAATTTTAATATTTCAAAATTAAATGAATTTTCATTAGTTGGCGATAAAACTTTTGATACAGATTTTCAATTAATTAAAGAACTTTTAACCGACTTAGTTAACAAAAAATATACAGGAAATACTG
>CAYTSC010000044.1:0-6112 GCA_964440475.1 uncultured Muribaculaceae bacterium | reverse complement strand
CAACAATAATATCACATCTTTACAAGAATACCAAAAACTTGTAGAAGAATGGATACTATTTTATAACACATCTAGATTAAAATCAAAAAAACTCAAGTAATAAATCTTGAGTCTTCTTTTTTTCTTGTGAACTATTTGGGGTTCACTTCATTAGAGAGTCTTTTTATTTTTTATCTTATTGGTTGTTTTTCTGCACGTTCGGAATTAGTTACTATACTATCAGTTTCTTTATCATACTCATAGTATGATGCACGCATCTTACTTGCTTGTCTATCAAATCCAAATTCTTCATCGATAAATGGACTTAAACATTTTTGACCTAAACCATCACAATCTAAGTTGAAGTTTGAATATCCATTAACTTTTGTATCTGATTTAATTGCTTTTTGCGTTTCTTTATTTAGCGTAAATGAATACATTAAATTATCTGATGTTAATTCTCCACCTTGTTCTTTCATATGCGCTATAGCTGCTTGAGCTTCAGCTGTAGTAAGGTTTTGACCTAATTCTCTGCCTGTTGGATTAATATCTGCTCCAGGTACTCTTCTTGGCTGAGCCATTAATCTTGGATCTTCCATTTGACCTTGTGCTAGATTACTCCAGCAACCAACGTCTCCGGGTTCACAGTTAAAGCATCCCTCCGTCGTTGGACACATTATGTTATTTCCAACATAATAGTTACATTCATGAAGTCCATTATCAACTTGTTCAACTTTATTATAGTATGCAAGCATTCTATTTGTCTTACCTAAGTTAGATACTGTAAATCTATAATCATAGATACTAGCTCTTGTTCTTAAACCAACTGGTAATCCAAATCCTAACATTTGATATCTACCATGTTTCAAGATGTCATCAGTTAACATTGGACTATTTTTTGTAACCGTTAAACCACTTGGTTTTATAACATACATATCAATTCCAACATTATAACTTACTCTTACATCTGTTGCATTTTTACCATAATCATAGAATATCATTTCTGAAGTATTAGCGCTTTGACTTGTTAAATACAAAGACATAGATTCATACTTATCTGTATTATTCAATGAATTTATAAATATAGGTAATGTTCTTCTTTTGTTTTTATCATCAGTAGCACAGACTAATTTATTAGATTCTCCTTCACAGAATTCAAATTCTTTTGAGCCTGGTTTAGCAGCTAAATTAACTATTCTTTCATTTTCTTGTTCAGTTAATTTAAGTTCTTTTAAGATCTCTTTAGTTTGTTGATCTGCAAGTTTCATTTCATCATAATAGAAATCTGTTACACTCGGATAATCTGTTGCTTGATAAGCATTTTCATAATTCATACAATCAGAATAGTTAGCTGTTGCTGTTGTCATATGATTCATTACTTCACCATACAATTCTTCCAGTCTTTTAGAGATTTTCATCATAATATCTTTTAGATATTCAAATCTATCAATATTTTCCTTAACTTCCGTACGACAATTCAACTTATTATCAGGTTTATATAAATCACTATCTATTGGACAAACAGCACTATAATCTTCACCCATATACATTGTGGCCTTTGGTTCATTACAGCATTCTCTTAATTTTCCAAATAGAGTTAAATCTTGTTTATTTGCTCTATATTTAGCGAGAATTGAGTTGTCGCCTGTAAAGCATTTTTCTTTATTATTTTCTGGATCATTACTTGGATTTTCATTACTTGGATTTTCATTACTTGGATTTTCATTTGTGTTTTTATCCTTACAAAGAGAATCTCTTTTGTAGTGTTCTATTTCATAGTAATAAAAAGTTCTTGAACATCCACTTAATGTTCCGTCCGAAGATACAACTTTTTCTGGATAATCATTTAAACATGTGTGAATTGGAATTTCTTTATAACATTTTTGTCCATCTTTCCCTTTTGCATTAAAGCTATAACCGTCATGTTTATCACAAAGTTCTTTAGTATTAGCATCTTTTTGGTATTTAGTCTTAGTTCCAGATGATACGGTTGGTGCTTCAACTTTATATGAGGAAATTCCCTTTAACAAAAATTTATCAAATTCATATATTATTTCAGGAGTGGATGTACCTAAACCAAATGTTTCACTGGCATTTCTATCTGCTGCTAAATCCGTGAGGAAAACGTCATTTTTTTTAAAATCAATTTGTTCGGATGATGATGGTTTAACAGTTGGATCATAATCTCCCTTAATTACTGGTTTTCTATAAAATTGAACTGTTTCTGGCGTTTTCCATTCACCATAATTTTGAGAATCAGATGCAAGGCAAACTTTTGCGTAGTAGCTTTTTATGCCTGTGAATTGTATTTCGTCTTTATCTGGAACCTCTATAGTATGACTAGTAGAGCTTTCATTAACTCTTGTTGATTTTACTAAACCAGCACCTTTTAAAGTATCATGTAAATGATCTGACATATTAAATAGAATTTGTTTTATCTCTCCATCATGGCCTGCATCATCTAAACTAAAGGCTGCATTATCAAGCTCATACATTAAGTCTTCATAAGCACTTACACTATTTGAAACATCTTTTTTAAGTCGTTTAAAACTATCATTAGTTTTTTTGGCTAAAGATTCAATAATCAAATATTTAATCATTTGTGCATTTTCGTTACGCCAAACTGTATCACTGCCATTATAGTATTCATCAAGTTTATATGTTGGAGAAAAATCACAACACGTTTGCTCTGGCCATTTTTCATTGTGTTCATACTGTGTAAATTCATTAAAATTATTAAAATATTCATTAATAACTTCTCTTCCCTTAACCGGATTCTTTGATCCTTCAATTTGAATACTTTTATCTCCGTCCCAAACATTTTCTAATTGGACTGGAGGTTTGTCTGGTGATTGAGGAGCTACATTAGCAACTAAATAACTATTGTTTTTTAATAAATATGACTTATTTTCACTATTAAGTGCTAAATATTTATTTGTTAATAATGATACTTTATTTGAAGATTCACTATGATTATTATTTGTAGTTAGTGAGTTACATGCCGTTGATTTTTCAGATTCAATTAATAAATCCAAAATTTTAATAAATTGATTTACATTATAATATGCTTCAGTAATTTTTTTAGCCAAATAGTAATATCCACCAGTGATATTTTCTGAATTGATTTTATCTATTTCACTCCATTTGTACGACTTACCATACATATCTAATGTATATGATTCAGTATCTGCTTTATATAGACAGCTTCTTTCTTGTCTTAATGTTGGTAAATTTTTAAGTAATAAACCTTGTCCTTCGTAATCTTTAAATCTAAAATATTGACCCGATTGAATACGATGTTCTGTTTTTTCATTCCAACCTAAGCCTTGGAAGTATAGATCAACATCTTCTTTACAATAAACACTACAATATGGGTTGAGTGCAAACCTTCCGTCTTCATATGGTTTATTATTAATATCTTTACTAATCATTAATTTTTCATAATTTTGACTTACTATACTTTTTTCTTCTACTTCATAAATATACGAATCATTTGAACCAGTATCACAAACCATCTCTTTTGAAGACTCTTTAGCTTGTCCAGTTCTACATAGGCGATTATAAACAATTTCTCCCATTTGTGTTTTTGCATTTGATTCACTACAACATTTTTTGTATTGTTCTTGAGCAATACCAGGATTTTGGTTATATTTTACTCTTAATGAATATTTGCCTGAGAAACAATTGTTACAAACTGCTTCATATTCCTCAGATCCCATTTTTTCTTTTGCATTTAGTTCTGTACAACATCCAGAATACTCTAAATGGTACTCTTTTGGATTTTCTCTGTATTTTGCTTGCATTGTATCTCCAGTACCGAAGCACTTAGTACATGCCAACTCATATAAGGAATAATTGCTTTTAGTCATTTTATCACTAAGTATTCTATCTTTATCATATCCACAGCAATCTTTTCTAAACTCTTCACGATCAATAATTCCTAATGCATATTGATTAATTTTAGAGCTTCCTTTATAAAAACATTCAAAACCATATTCTTCATCTTCATTAATCATATAATCAACGTTTGTACATTGAGATTTTTCAGTTATTTGAGTTGTTTCTCCTGTTAGTAATTCTTGAGCAAGTATATCTCTATATAATCTTGATGTTCCTGTATTAATATACGAAACTGTGTATTTACCAGACTGAGTAGAATTGTGTACAATTCTAACAGCTATTGTTGCTGGATTACATCCATCAACATCTTTTCTAGCTGCTTCGGGCACTGTTACTTTATATATTCTTTTATTATCCTTTGTTCCAACATAACTAGATGTTAGTTTATTTGATGTTTTGTTTTCTGCATCATCAAAAGTTTTATAAAATACTACGTCTTTAATATCATTATTAATATTTAGATATGGCAAACCAAAAATTGCGACTTCAAATTCTACGTCTTTATCGCCATTTACATATTTACTATTCAATATTTTAACTGTTAAATCACCATAATCAGCCGAACTATTAGAACATTTATCATTCTTTTCTTTATTAAGAGTTATTAATCCCTCAAGCGTAAGTTCAACCACATTTTTATTTAAAACTAGTTTTTTATCGCCTGAATATTTAATTTCATAATTACCATCTGCTAATCTTTTAAAATTATTTCCTGATGCAGCTATAGTATTAATATTAGGAATTTGATATGAAATACTTTCGCTACCACACTTAGTTGTATACTCAATCAATTCCATACTAGGATATATTTCTTTACTAACTATATTAGCAACTTGTTTAGCATAATATGTGCTTCCTGTTGTTCCACATCTTTCGCCTACTTCATCAGTACAATTATAGGTAATGATTGCATCGGTAATATCTCTCATATTACGATTAGTCATTTCTTTACTTAAAATTCTTAAAACACCATCTTCTACAGTACCTGTAAAAGCATCATTAGGCATTAATGTTTCTACTAAACATCCCATTGCGCCTGGCGCGATACCAGGATTAACATTATAATATTTTGTTTTATTAGCCTCTCTTAAGTTAGCATATATAGCCTCGTTATACGCTCCTCCACTAGTTATTTCAAAATATTTTTCATTCATTGGAACTGTTCCTTTAGTTCCGTTTGAACAAAATGTCATCGAGTATTCTTTTTCTTTCGTTGTTGTAGTTTGACCAGCAAAAACATTAACTATATTAAATGTTATTAATGCTAGCATGACGATTAATAGTTTTTTTAATAAATTTTGTCTTTTCATTAAATTACTCCCCTGTCTTTCATTTTCTTTTGAGTTATAAAATATCTTGTTGCTAATCCGCCAGCTACTAATAATATTAATCCTATAAATACATATAATACTATACTTCTAGTCTTTGCTGCTTTTTCTTTTTTTGCTGCTTCTATATTTTTAGTCAACTCATCTTTTGTAATCTTATCATCATTATCTATCAATTTTTCACAACCCTTTTGAGTTGGGTTTTTCTTACAAATTTCTGTATTTGACAACTCATTATATCTAGGTGTTTTTAAAGTTATTGTTCTTAGTGGTTTACTATAACATTCATTGTCTGTTGCATATACATCAAATATTATTTCTGCTGTTTTATCAAGATCTGGTTTCATAGCTTTAATGTAGTTCACATATTCACCTGTTTCACTTACAAATCCTTGAACCACTAAATTTTTATCCGCTTGACTTACTAATTTTATTTCTCTATCTAAGTTAAAAAATTCAAAGGAAAATATTTTTCCATATTCTTCACTATCGATAAACTCATGACTAATGGTTACTGCATTAGCAATGTTCTTTAATTTTTCAATATCATTTTCATTACAAATCTTTGCTTCTGTTCTAAGAACCAATGCTGACATGCAAATAAGCATAAATAGTCCAAACTTTATTTTTTTCATTATAATTCCTCACCTATTCTTAATAAGATTATATCAATCTATATTTTATTTGTAAACCCTTTTTATCAATAAAAAGATTATCTTTTTAGGACAATCTTTTAATTATTCTGTTTATATGTTTTTTCAAATTCTTCCCATCTATCACGACTAACTAAACTTTCTGGTTTTGCATATTTTTTTACAAAATCACTTCGACAACGAAGCCCATCTGCTTCGCAAATGAAATCAAATTTGTAGTAACCATTTTGTTTATTATCATCTAAAATATCT
>CAYTSC010000043.1:4464-6306 GCA_964440475.1 uncultured Muribaculaceae bacterium | reverse complement strand
ATTCCCCTAAATAAACCATGAGGATGTGTTATATTGCCAAATGATACAATAAAGTTTGCGGCATCCACAACTTCTTCGCTAACACCTTCAGAACCGCCTATTATCATTTCAATTGTACCATAACTATTTAAAAATGCCTTATCAATTATACAAGCGATGTCAGTGGAGTCAACGATTTCTCCTTTTCTATCAAATAAAATAATATAATTTTCCTGATTAATTTTTTTAAGTATTAACTCGGATTCTTCTTTAAGATTGCTATCTTTTAATTCTAATATTTCTATTTTATGATATTTTCTTATTCTATTTTTATAATCGTCAACTAAGTCGATTAAATACTTTTCTTTTAATTTTCCTACACATATTATTTTAATCATTTATTGACCTCAACTATTTCATCTTGTTTAGCAACTACTACATTACTGAATTTAATATTATTATCAGACATTGCATTGTGAAAAACTTCAAGCGCTTTTTCTTCTGAGTTATTTTCTTGACTTAGATGGGCTAAAACAATTTTTTTAGTTTCTGGTCCTATTATTCTCGATAAATATGTTGATGCAGCAATGTTTGATAAGTGACCAACATCGCTTAGTATTCTCATTTGCAACCACTTTGGGTATTTTCCTTTTATTAGCATTTCTGGATCATGATTACTTTCTATTATATAGTAATTTTTATTTTTAATTTTAGAAAAATATCTATTATTAATATATCCAGTATCCGTAATATATACTAAGCTTTCATTTTTATATTCGATAATGAAACCTCTAGAATCCAAAGTATCATGGCTTGTTTTTATAAAGTCTATTTTTACTTCATCTAAAAGAATCGAACTATTATATATTAATAAATTGTTATATTTGTCTAACATTTTTAATTCACTAAGCATTTTATCACTCAAGCATATTATTGGATTATATTTTTTTATTATTTGTTCCAATGCCGAAGTATGATCTGAATGGGCATGAGAAATCAATATGTAATCAACTTCTTTTATTGTTGTATTAAGCATTTTTAATCGGGATTCTAGATTACTAATAGTTATTCCAACATCTATTAATATCCTTTTATTATTACATTCTATATATGTGGAATTTCCTTTAGATCCACTTGCTAAAACAACTATTTTCATTAATATCTAAATGCAGATGATACCTTAATTGGGTCTAATGCATATTTTAACGGTTCATATAAGAACCTATCACTTCCTGGGATATAATATATCGAAAAGTGTAAATGATTACCATAAGCTCTTCCTGTATTACCAATTGTACCTATTCTGTCGCCTTTCTTCACGGTTTGGCCTTCTTTAACAAAATAATCATCTAAATGTAGATAGCTTGTAAAATAACCATTTCTATGATTAATTCTAATATGTTTTCCTGGATTACCTGGATGATAATAAGCAGCGATTACAACTCCATCATTAACTGCAAACACCGGACTTCCCTTACTGCTTTGACCACACCCAGATATATCAATAGCATCATGAAAATCAAAGCTTCTCCAGCCAAAACCACTACTAATTTTACAATAGTTAATTGTTGGTCTACCCCAATCTTCAGGGTTTAATCCAGCATTTACATTAATATGCCTATATCCGCCTCTAACGATAATTTTATTAATAGGTGGAGACATTTCAACCATTGATATTTTTTTAATGTCTAGTATTTCGCCATTTACATATTCAACCTCATATTTAACTTTTGCTACTCCATTTTCTCCTTGTTGTTGAACATAACTTGTTCCCACATTTAATTTATTGTCATATTTCACAACTGTTTCATGATAGGCAACTTGATTTTCAATGAGATCCGAAGTCGAAATAACACTTATAGT
>CAYTSC010000043.1:0-4454 GCA_964440475.1 uncultured Muribaculaceae bacterium | reverse complement strand
TGGATTAACTAAGCTAACGTTTAAAGTTTGATCCCCCCTTGATGATAGCAATGCGTTTTCATCTTTAAGCTCTGGGTTAGCAATTAGTAACTCAGTTACGTTTAAATTGTGTTGATTAGCAATACTTTCGACAGTATCTCCCTTTTTAACTAAATATTTTTTTGTTTGAGCAGAAGTACCATATAATAAAAAGCTACTTATCTCTTCCTCTGATGTCAAAATGTTTTGTTGTGTATTTATATATGCTTCTTTAATAGTTATTTTTTCCCTTATGTTTATATCTTTAATATACTCCCCTGTATCAATTAATTTTTTCTGAGTTTCTTTAACATAATTTTCATATACTTCTTTTGGTATAAATACAGTAATTAATTTTTGCATTGAGGCATCGAAATCTTCCTTGTTTAATATATATATTTGCTTATCCTCTGCTTCTTTGTCCCCTTTTCTAATATTAACAATATATCCTTTTATCGAAAATTCACTTATTTGATTATATACATCTTCAACATTTAAAAACTTTTCGTTATAAGTAATATATTTTACAACTTCTAATCCCGTAGGAGGATATACTTGATCTACTCCATATTTGATTTTTATAGCCTCTTGCTCTTTATTTATCTTATCGAATAATTCTTGTTTTTCTCTAATCATTCCGATTTTTTCACCATTTAAATAAACCAAATATGCATTTTGAGGTTTGGTTTTTCCTTCTGGTTTTATTCCAATATAAAAGACTAATAATGCTATTAGTAATGTAATTAAAATAGTTGTTACCTTTTCCTTAAAATTCATTATTATTCCTTTTCGCTTCGTTCTTTTAAATAGTTTTTAAAATTACTTAGATTTTTTTCAAACATTAATTCTATTGTCCCAGTTGCTCCATTACGATGTTTTCCAATTATCAATTCCATTAGTGAGGTAGGGTTAGATTTTCCTTCTTTACTATAATAATCATCTGAATATAAGAACATAACAATATCAGCATCTTGTTCAATAGATCCAGACTCTCTTAGATCACTTAAGTTTGGTCTTTTATTTTCCCTTAGTTCTGGACTTCTCGACAATTGTGCAAGAGCAATAACTGGAACCTTTAATTCCATTGCCATTATTTTTAACGAACGAGATATTTCAGAGACTTCTTGTTGACGATTTCCTGCATATCTTGCAGTTCCTTCAATAAGTTGTAGATAGTCAACAACAACTAGTCCTAATCCTTGCTCGGTATTTGCTAACCTTCTGCATTTAGCTCTAATATCAGAAACTTTTATTCCCGACGCATCTTCTATATATAAGTTTGCTTTTGCAAGTTCACTCATCGCCTCATTAAATCTTTTCCAATCAGAATGGTTTAATTGGCCTGTTCGAAGTTTACTTAAATCAATCCCTCCAATTGAACTAATTAGTCGCATAACTAGTTGCTCTGCTCCCATTTCCAAACTAAATACCGCTACTGCTTTATCACTATTTAACGATGCATATGATGCAATATTTAATCCAATTGCTGATTTTCCCATTCCCGGTCTAGCTGCAAGAATTATTAATTCATTTTCATGAAGCCCACTTGTTATTTTATCCAAATCATAAAAACCGGTTGGCAATCCTGTTACCTCTTTACTATTTTTAGCATGAATTTCAATCTGCTCTTGAACTTTTCTTAACACTTCACTTATGGGTTGAAATTCACCGGCTTTTCTTCTTTTAGTAACTTCAAAGATTAATTTTTCAGCATTATCAACTATATCTCCAGCTGCATCTTCTTCATTATATGCATTTTTAATTATGATGGTCGATGTATCTATAAGTTTTCTTAATAATGCTTTTTCATATACAATTCCAATATGATAATCAATATTTGCTGCAGTCGCAACTGAGTCGATAACTTCTGCTAAATATTCCAAACCAACGCTATTTAAATAATTTAATCTCTCTAGCTCATTTGAAATTGTTGTTACATCTACAGAAATACCCTTATCATATAAATTTTTTATTGCTTCAAATATTTTTTGATTTTCAGGCAAAAAAAACATATCTGAAGATAATTCTTCACAAACTTTATCTAATGCATAGCCAGTTAGGAATGTCGCCCCTAAAACTTCCATTTCGGCTTCTATATTTTGCGGTAATCTTCTCGATGACATATTTCACCTACTTTTTTTCTAATTTCACTTTTATTTCAGCAATTATTTCCTTGTGTAATTGCACTTCAACTTTATGAATACCAATTGAATCTAATGGATCTTTGATATTTATTAAATTCTTTTTAATATCATAACCATTATCCAATAATTTTTCTCTTATTTGTGTACTTGAAACTTGTCCAAATACTTTATCTTCTCTGCCTGTTTTAACTTCAAAAGAAATCGTCATAGCTTCTAATTTTTCTTTTAATTTTATCATTTGTTGAATTATCTTTTTTTCATTTTGGGCTCTTGTTGTCAGTTCGTCACTTAATCTTTCTTGACTAGTCTTTGTATATGCCACTGCTAGTTTCTTTTTAATTAAAAAATTTGTTGCATATCCATCACTAACTTCAACTATTTCATCTTTTTTTCCAACTTTTTTTACATCTTGTAATAAAATAACTTTCAAAATAACTTCCTCCAATTTCTTTGAATGAATATTATATCATGTATCTCTTTTCTTTTAAAATATTATGTTTATATTATACTTTTAATAATAATTAATATCTATATTCTTTTGAACATCTTTTTAACAAAATATTTAAATTTATCATGTTTATTTAAATATAAATCTAACTCCCCGATTGTTTCTGTTACCTTACCATTAAAACCTTTTTTAAATTCATATACTCCATGTTGTTTTACTTTTGGATCAGATAAATCTTCTATACCATAAAAGTTGTAAATCGAAAAACCTTTTTTAATTGCCTCTTGAATCATATGCCATTGAATTAAATATGGAGCATTTAAAAATAGAAACTCTTCTTTAGAACCACTAAATAAATAAACTACCTCTTCTCCATATAAACAAAACATAGATGCCGCTAAATCTATTTCATTGCCATGTTCTTCTTTTATTAAATTTATTTTTTCTATCATCTTTTTTGTATTATTGATGTTTTCTAAACAATTTTTCTTTTTTCCATCGCCCTTTATTTTTATAAGACTATCTTCTAAAGAATTTAATTCTTCTGTTAATTTTTCTATATATTTTTTCAAATCTATTTTGGCAATATATATTTTTATATTATCTCTGAATTCACTTTTCATTAATGAATAATATTCTTCATCTCTAACAGAAAAGTTTTTTCTTTCTGCTGTTTCCTGTACTATATTAGAAAATCTAGTAAAATCATCTTTCAACTCTTCTATTTCTATTCCTATTTTTTGACATTTTCTTATTATGTTTTTTACGTTACTGCGAAAGTTATTAAAAATTTCTTTTTCTGTTTTATTATTAACATCTAAAACATAGAACCATTTTTTTTGAATAGAATGATTTAAATATTTAAAGCCTAAACTCTCTAATCTTTTTAGTAATTTTATATTATTATATTCTTCTGTTTTGTTACCATTGCCATCTCTTGAATATATCTCAATATTTGGATCTATCTTAATCATATATGCATTATTTAATTTAGCATATTTTTTTAATTCTTCTACATAGAAAGTCAATAGTTTTTCATTACTATAGTCTAGTTGTAATCCCCTAGGAGAATAGTAATAACTTCTTCCTCTATTTTTTTTAATAATAAAAAGAGAAGCAGCTAATATATTTTCATTTTCTTTTACTCCTAAATATATAACTGTATTACCTATTTTTTTATTTATGTTTCCCATTTCAATAGACTGAAGAAAATTTTTATTGTTGTACGTTTTTAAATAAAACACATACTCTTTGTCTGTTAACTCAATAAATTCCATAATATGCCCTCTCTTTAGATATTATATCATGTATAATGATAATTTTTTTTATAAAAAAAGATACTAAAAGTATCTTATTTAACAAATGGTATTAAAGCCATAAAACGTGCTCTTTTAACTTGGTTAGCGATGTGTCTTTGGTGTTTGGCACATGCTCCTGTCATACGTCTAGGTAATATCTTACCTTTTTCATTAATATATCTAGAGACATGCATTACTTCTTTGTAATCCACATCTTTTCCAGCGCACATTTGGCATACTCTTTTTTTCTTACGATAAAATTCAGCCATATTTCCTCCTTATTTAAAATGGTAAATCGTCGTCGCTTAAGTTAACCTCTGAACCAAAATCTTTGAATGGATCTTCAGAAACATCTGAACCATTACTTTCAATTGGATTTGGTTCTGCATAATCAGTAGGAGCATCTGGATAAAATCCTGAATTTCCTTTTGAATCTGATTTTGAACCTAAAAATGTTATACTATCAGCAACTATTTCTGTAACATATCTTTTTGTTCCGTCTTGAGCATCATAACTACGAGTTTGAATTCTTCCTTCTACTCCTAC
>CAYTSC010000042.1:0-6318 GCA_964440475.1 uncultured Muribaculaceae bacterium | reverse complement strand
GTGAAGCAGTAAATATTGTTGTTATTGATTCAGTTGCAGCTTTAGTTCCAAAAGCAGAAATCGAAGGAGAAATGGGAGATTCACACATTGGTTTACAAGCAAGATTGATGAGTCAGGCACTAAGAAAATTATCTGGAACAATTAGTAAAACAAAAACTACAGCAATATTTATTAATCAATTAAGAGAAAAAGTTGGAGTTATGTTTGGCAATCCAGAAACAACTCCCGGAGGAAGAGCTTTAAAGTTTTATTCAACTATCAGGTTAGATGTTAGAAGATCAGAAGCAATTAAAGAAGGAGATAGCATAATTGGTAATAAAACGAATGTTAAAGTAGTTAAAAATAAAGTTGCTCCACCATTTAAAACAGCAACAGTCGATATAATGTATGGTGTTGGTGTATCAAAAGAAGGAGAAATTGTAGATTTAGGAAGCGAACTAGGTATTGTTGATAAATCAGGAGCTTGGTATTCATATAAAGGCGAAAAAATAGGACAAGGAAAAGAAAACGTCAAGCAATTTTTAAGAGACAACCCAAAAATGGCCGATGAAATAGAATTGAAAATTCGTGAACACTATGGACTAGTTCAAAAGAAAAGTGATAAGAAAGCATAGTGTTGACAAAAAAAGCAATCTGTACTATTATTTAGGCAAGGAGGGTCATATGAAAATTATAAGAAAAAACAATGATTCAAATTCAATTTTGAAATCATCTATTCAATTTTCAAAAGACAGCTGTTGTCCACAAAGAAGTTAGTTAAAAAACGAGGGTTTTCCCTCTGTTTTTTTGAGGAGGAATATTATGAAATGGTCAATGTTTATTATAAAAGTAAATACCAAAACAAGTGTTTTATTGTATAATACATTTAACAATGCAATAGTTGAGTTAGAAGTAGAAATCTATGAAGAAATAACAAAAAATTTAAATGATTTGAAATTAAATGATACAATTAACAATCTAATCAAACTTGAATTTTTATTGAAAAACGACGTTGATGAAAAAGAATTATTTATTGAATCATTGGAAAAAGAATGGAAAAATGATACACACTTAGCAATGCATATATTACCAACAACGGCTTGTAATTTTAAGTGTCCATATTGCTATCAATCAGGAATAGAACAGATACATTTTTTGGATGAAGAAAAACTAAAGCAAACATTAAAATATATAAAAAAATATTTAGAGATTAATCATATTGAAAAATCAACAGTAGTCTTACACGGTGGTGAACCAACTATGTATTGGGATGCTGTTACAAATTTATTGCCTAGTTTGGATAAAATATTTAAAGAAAATGAGGTTTCTTATAGTTTGCAAATTGTGTCTAATGGTTATAAATTGACGAAGGAAAAGGCGGATTATTTATCAAATTTTAATTGGAAAAGATTTCAAGTAACTTTAGATGGTCCAGAAGAAATTCATAATAAAAGAAGAATTTTAAAAAACGATGGAAAAACATTTAGACAAATTATTGCAAATATAGAGTATATACTTAAAAATGACTATTTACAAAAAGTTAGCTTAAGAATAAATTATGATAAAAACAATATAGAATATATTCCTGAATTTTTAGAAGAAATAAAAGATAAATTTGGTACGGATAGAATTGCTTTATCACTAGGTTTCATATCTAAAACAATTGATGATACAGAAGCAAATGATTATATTAAAGAAAATGGTATTTTAGAATCAGAAATCAAAGATACTTATATTAAAATGCATAAAAAAGCACGTGAACTTGGATTTAAACTAGATGATTTATTTATGTTCGATGGGATGTGTACTGCTAAGCTATCTAAGGCAATGGTAATATCAGCTGATGGTAAAATATATAAATGTTTAAGTGGTGTAGGTCGTGAAGAGTTCGTTGTAAGCGATATTAATAAAGAAAATTATCAATTAGAAAATTATTTGTTTTTACCATTATATGATGATTGTTTTGATAAGAAATGTGAGTATATACCGTTATGTAATACAGGATGTCGTTTTAATGCATATCTTTTAAATGGCAAAATAAATAGTATAGCTTGTAAAAGAGAAGCATTAACAAAAATTAATAATAATTTATTAAAAGACATATATTTAGGGGAGTGACTTTTATGTTAGAAGTTAAGGATTTAAATCTAACTATTGGTGCGAATAGACCATTAATCAAAAGCTTGAGTTTTATTGTTCATGAAGGTGACAAGGTTGCTATCATTGGTGAGGAAGGCAATGGGAAGAGTACATTGATAAAATCTATATGTTGTCCTGAAGAAATTGAATCTTTTTGTAGAGTGGGTGGAACAATTAATATTAAAAACAATAAAATTGGTTATTTACCACAATTTTTAGATTCTAATTGGAATGAACAAAAAGTTATGGACTTTTTCTTGAAAAGTAATTATGATGATGAAATTAATTATGACATTTATAATAGAATTGGTGAGTTAAGTAAAATATTTAGTACTCTTGATTTAGCAGAAGAAATTTTCGAACAAAAAATATCAACTATTAGTGGTGGAGAAAAAATAAAAATTCAACTTGCTAAAATAATGTTGAATGGATATGATATTCTTCTTTTGGATGAGCCTACAAATGACTTGGATATAGAAATATTAGAGTGGTTAGAGCAATTTATTTTAAATACATCTGCTCCAATAATATATATTTCTCATGATGAAACTTTATTAGAAAACACAGCTAATTGTATTTTGCACATTGAACAGATTAAAGCTAAAAGTGATGCAAGAAGTACATTTGAAAGAATTACATACCAAGAATATTTAGATAAAAGGTCAAAGGCAATTGACAAGCAATCTCAATTAGCTGTCAGTGAAAGAAAAGCATATTTAGAAGCTAAAAATATACTAAGTCATCAAAAAAGTTCTGTTCGTAGTCACCAAATTAAAATAAAAGATTCAGCGGTGAGAAGAACATTAAATAAAAAGATGAAAAATATAAAGAGTCAGGAAAGAAAACTAGAAAATAAGCCACTTACCACAAAACCAGATGTAGAAGATTCAATCTATTCAACATTTGATTCTAGTGTTGGTATACATAATGAAAAGGTAATTTTAAATTATAAATTAGATAAATTATCTATTGGTAATAAAGTACTATCTAATAATGTTGAATTAATGGTTAAAGGACCATCAAAAATAGTCATAAGTGGAAAAAATGGCTGTGGTAAAACAACGTTATTAAGTAAAATTCATGAGGAGCTTTCTAAAAGAGAAGACATTGATGTGTGTTATATGCCACAAAATTATAGTCAAGAGCTTGATAATAGTGTTGAAGCATTGGATTATTTAAAAAGTGTCGCTACAGATTTGGATGAAACAGTAATAAGAGCGTATATGGGTAATATGAAATTTACTAGAGATGAAATGACACGCTTGATTGAAAATTTATCTGGAGGTCAAAAAGCAAAATTACTTTTACTAAAAATGATTTTAATCAGATGTAATGTCATGATTTTAGATGAACCAACAAGAAATTTGAGTCCATTATCTAATCCAGTAATTAGAGAAATGTTAAAAGATTATACAGGAGCAATAATAAGTGTTTCTCATGATCGTAAATTTATCAGTGAAGTTTGTGATACAAATTATGAATTAACTCCTGATGGATTGAAAAATATTACTAAATCAAAGACGATATAATATATTTAATGTAAATATTAGTAGCAAGGATTTTTCCTTGCTTTTATATTGAATAACTTTTATAATGAATTTATAGGACATTATTTATTAAAATAAATTTTCTATAAATAAAAATTAAAATCGGAGGAATTAAAATGATGGAATTTAACACAATGTCCATTATTGCTCTGATTTTTGGAATTCTTTTAGGAGCAGGAATTATCTTTATTATTAAGCAGCTTAGAGAAAAAAATGCTGAAGATAATGCCGAAAAAATAATTAAGGAAGCAAAAAGAGAAGCTGAAAAAGTTAAGCGTGATGGAATCATTGAACTTAAAGAGGAATCTTATAGGTTAAAACAAGAGTCCGATCGCGAGATTAAAGAAAGAAAACAAGAAGTTAAAGAAAGTGAAGACAGATTATTACAAAGAGAAGGTTCTTTAGATAAGCGTGAAGAACTTTTACAAGAACGCGATAAGACTCTTAATCAAAAAGAAGAGTCAATTAATGTTTTACAAAAAGAAGTCCAAGAAAAAGATGCAAAGATGGAAGAAATGCTCAAAGAGGAGCTAGAAGTTTTAGAAAATATTTCTAAGGTTTCAAAAGAAAAGGCTCGTGAAATGATTATGGAACGAGTAGAGACTAGTATGTCACTAGAGATAGCAAAGTATATTAAAGAAGAAGAATCAAAAGCAAAATTAGAAGTAGATAAAAAATCAAAACATTTACTTGTAGAAAGCATGCAAAGATATTCTAATGATGTTACAAGCGAACAAACAGTAAGTGTAATATCTTTACCTAGTGATGAAATGAAAGGCCGTTTAATTGGTCGTGAAGGTAGGAATATTCGTACTATTGAAGCAGTGACAGGGGTTGACTTAATAATTGATGATACTCCAGAGGCTATAGTAATATCTTCATTTGATCCATATCGTAGAGAAATGGCTAAAATTACAATTGAAACACTGATTAAAGATGGAAGAATTCATCCAGCAAGAATTGAAGAATTGTATGATAAAGTATCTAATGATATGAAATCAAAAGTAATGGAAATAGGTAGTAATGCAATTAATGAATTAGGATTGAGTAAAATTGATCCAGAATTAGTAAAACTGATTGGTAAATTAAATTTTAGATATAGTTATGGTCAAAATGCATTACATCATTCTAAGGAAGTAGCTCATTTATCGGGTTTAATTGCTGGTCAATTAGGTGAAAATGTTACCTTAGCAAAAAGAGCTGGTTTATTACATGATATTGGTAAATCAGTTGACTTTGAAATAGAAGGTAGTCATGTTGAAATTGGAGCAGAGTTAGCCAAAAGATATCACGAAGATGAAGTGGTAATTGATTCAATTATGTCACATCATCATGATAGTGAAGCAAGATTTTTAATATCTGATATTATTGAAATTGCTGATACTTTATCAGCGGCTAGACCTGGCGCTAGAAATGATAGTTTAGAAAACTATATTCAAAGATTGGAAAAACTTGAAGCTATCGGTAATGAATTTGAAGGTGTTGAAAAAACATATGCAATGCAAGCAGGTAGAGAAGTTCGTGTTATGGTTAAACCAGAACAAGTTGATGATTTAGCTAGTTATAAAATTGCTCGTGAAATGAAAGATAAAATAGAACGAGAATTACAATATCCAGGTACTATAAAAATAACTGTTATTCGTGAGACGAGAGCTCAAGAAGAAGCTAAGTAATAAAAAAAGAAGAAATTAATTAATTTCTTCTTTTATTTCCATTATAACTGGTAATATAATTGGTCTTCTTCCGGTAAGATCATTAATATAGGGGTTTAATTCTAAAATGATTTGATTTTTTAAATCAACATAAGTATAATCATTACTTAAAAAGAATTTGCGAATTATTTCATCTATCTTAAGTTCTATTTTTTTAATTAAATCTAAGTTTTCATTTACTAAAATAAATCCTCTTGTAGTAACATTAGGTTTAATTAATACTTCTTTTTTATCAGCATTTAAATTTATGATTGCAATTAAAATTCCATCTTTACTCATTAATTTACGATCTTTAATAACAATTGAACCAACATCACCAATTCTTGAACCATCAACATATACATCTCCTGATGGAACTGATTTATTTTTAAATACTTCACCATTTTTTAAAGAAAGAACATTACCATTTTCTAATATAAATATATTCTTTTTTTCAACATCGCATTCAACTGCTAAGTCACCATGTGCTTTTAACATTCTATATTCACCATGAACTGGCATGAAATATTTAGGTCTAAATAATCTTAAAATAAGCTTTAACTCTTCAACTTTACCATGTCCAGATGTGTGAATATCTGATAGTTCAGAATTAGTAAATACTTTGACTCCTTTTAAATATAGTTTATTAATTATACGATTGATTCCAGATGCATTACCAGGAATAGGACTTGATGAGAATATTACAATATCATCTGGTAATAAAGATATTTGTTTATGTGTTCCATTAGCAATTCTAGAAAGAGCCGCTAAGGGTTCTCCTTGAGAACCAGTACATAATATACATATTTCATTTTTCTTAAAGTTTTTAGCTTCATTTGCATTAATAATAGTAGTTTTATCGGTAATTAAACCACTTTCAAAAGCTATATCAATAGTCATCTCCATACTACGGCCAAAGACTAATACTTTACGATTATTTTTCTTACATGTTTCAATAATAT
>CAYTSC010000041.1:4046-6339 GCA_964440475.1 uncultured Muribaculaceae bacterium | reverse complement strand
TATTATAAACAGGTTGAAGTTGAAGCAGCAAGAGTAGTGGATAAAGTTTTTGGTGGTAAAACAAAGCATGCACTAAAGACTAAAAATCAAGAGTCATTTGATTATAATCATAATGGAATAAGATATATATGTTATGTTGATATTATTAATGAAACAGAAGAAACTATTAATATAATTGAAGTAAAAGCAAGTACTTCAAATACTTTTTATAAAATAGGACCTAGTAAAAACAAGGTTTTAATACCTATATTTTCTCAACACGAAGGAATTGATTATTTAAAAGAAGACTTACACATTGATATTGAAAGTGAAATGGAACTTGAAAAATATACTAATAATCGTAATAAGTTATTTAATCGATATGATGCTGGTAAATATGTTTATGACTTAGCTGTCCAAAGAATGATTATAGAAGGTGAGTATAAAGAAACTAAACAAGAACACAAAATAAAGAAAACTAAGTATTATCTTGCTGTTTTAAATCATGAATATATTTTTGATGGAACAATGCATAATGATGAACGAGTGTATAACCAAGATGAATTAGGCAATGAAATAATTAGAATATTTGACTTTACTAAGATTACAGAAGAGTATCAAACAATTATTAAACAAGAACAAGAAATATTAGAAAAAAACTTATTTAATCCAAACTCTGATCCGGTAAAAATAGGTATTCATTGTCAAAGAAGTAGTAGTCAAAAATGTAAATATTTTGATGTAGTATGTACTAATATGTTACCCGATATAAACTCTGTATTTAGATTTAATGATAAAATAAATTTTGAAGATGAATCTGGTAATAAATATAAAAATAAAATAGAACTAATAAATGAAGGTTATTATGGTATTTTAGATATTCCTTCATCTTGGATAAAAAAACAAAATCATTTAATACAACAAGAAGTTATCAAAACTAAAAAAACATATATAAATAATGAAAAGATAATATCTATATTAGATAAATTAAAATATCCTTTGTATCATTTGGATTTTGAAACTTTTCCTTGTCCATTACCAAGATTTAAAGGAGAGCGTTGCTATGAACAATCTCCATTTGAATTTAGTTTACATATTGAGAGTGATCCTGGCATATGTGACTTTGATAAAGATAACTATGTATATTTAAATAAAACTCATAATGATGAAAGAGAAAAAATAGCTAAAAGATTAGTTGAGTTAATAGATCCTAGTAAAGGTATGATGTTTGCTCAAAACGTTTCATTTGAAAAGGGTGTTTTAAGAAGGCTCGCTAAACTTTATCCTAAATATAGTGAAAAGTTACTTGCTATTGCTGATAATTCATTTGACTTAATTCATATTGTAAATACTAAAAAAGATATGTACTTAGAGATGGGATTTGATGAAGAAGAGGCTTCTACATTTAATTATTATCATGAAGATTTGCAAGGATCTTTCTCAATTAAAAAAACATTACCGGTATTTACTGATTTATCATATGATAAATTAGAGGTTAAAAATGGTAATGAAGCATATGTTACATATTTAAAATACCCTTTATATAGTGAAGAAGAGTATAAAATAAAATACAATGCCTTAGTTAAATATTGCAAACAAGATACTTGGGCTATGTTTAAAATATTAGAATCAATAAGAGAGTTAGTAAAATAATTTGTAAAGAAAGTGTCTAAAATCATGCCAATATAATTAATAGAACTATATTTATAGTAAAATAAGTATATAGGAGAGTGGTAATATGTTATTCCCATCTATTGATAAATTATTGAATATTGTTGATTCTAAATACCAACTAGTGCACATTGTATCAAGACGTAGTAAAGAAATGATTACTAATGACTTTTATCAAATGAAAGAAGAAGGGTATAAAAGTAAAAAAGAATTAGGTAAGGCTTTAGAGGAAATAGAAAAAGGCTTAGTTAAGGTAGTTAATTAAAATCACTTTTATAAGTGATTTTTTTATGTTAAAATATTAATTAGAAAGAAGGAAATAAAAATGGAAGAATTTATAACAATATTAGTTTTATTTGGTTTCATTACTCTTTTTTTTGTCAGACAAATCAATGAGTATGAAAGAGGGGTTAAATTTACTTTAGGAAAATTTTCTAAAATAATGATGCCGGGATGGAGAATAGTGTGGCCAATTTTTCAAAGTTATAAGAAAGTAGATATTAGAACGAAAGTAATCGATGTTCCAGAACAGGAAGTAATTACTAAAGATAACATTTCAGTTAAAATTAATGCAGTAGTTTATTTCAAGTTATTTGATGCATCAAAAGCCATATTAGAAATTGAAAATTACTATTATGCAGTA
>CAYTSC010000041.1:0-4036 GCA_964440475.1 uncultured Muribaculaceae bacterium | reverse complement strand
AAATTGCTCAGACAACAATGAGAAATATTGTTGGTACTGTTACATTAGATCAACTATTAAGTGGAAGAGAAACAATATCAAATGAAATACAAAAAATAGTAGATGAGGCAACTGATCCATGGGGTGTTAAAGTTGATGATGTAGAACTAAAAGATATATCATTACCAGAAGAAATGAAAAGAGTTATTGCGCGTGTGGCAGAGGCCGAAAGAGAAAAAATGGCAGTTATTAAAAAATCAGAAGGAGAAGCAGAAGCCGCTGCAAATCTAGCTGCAGCAGCAAAAGTTTTAAGCGAAGCACCAGGAGCATTACATTTAAGAACGTTAGAAACAATTAATGATGTTAGTTCAGATCAATCTAATACAATCTTCTTTGCAATGCCAATGGAAGTTTTAGAGGCATTTAAAGGTATAAGTAATTTAGGAAAAGATAAGAAAGAATAATAAAAAAGCATATGTTAAATCATATGCTTTTTTTATTTTATTAACTTAAACTTAAAATTTAACTATTCTTTTTAAATCCTTTTTCATTGAACAAGGTAAGTCAGCTTCAATATTGTTATTTAATATTGCTATTATTTGAAACTTACTTAAATACTTATTTTCTTCATCAGAATTTTTAATAGTAACTGTTAATCCGTTTTCATAAAATAAATCTTTTAGTCTATTAATAAAAAATCGATATTCATTTCCAGATTTATTTTCTACTACTTGATAATTATGCTTTATCCCAGCTACTTTATATGTTAAAAATATAGTTCCATTTTCATCGATAATTAAAGGCGAATTTTGATAAAAATAACAATCGATTGTCGATATACTTTTATTAAGATTAGACATAAAGTCGTTTTTAATAAGAGTACATAAATAATCAAATAGAAATTGGGTTTCATATTCAATATCATTAACTTGATTGTTAATCATTTCTTGTCTTTCTTCTTCTTTTTGTAATGCAATTTTTCTTTCTTCATATAATTGCTCTAATAAAGTTTTTTTCATATAATCCTCGTTTCTTAGTCATATAATAACTTAATATTTTTTTAAAATCAAACCCTTTTGTATTTCTTCTTTTAAATAAATTCCATTTGTTTTAACGCGATAAGAGTTTTCATATAATATTTGGTCTATATATACTGAGTAAGTAATAGTTACTTGATTATATTTATTTAACATATATTTAGTTAATTTTCTAGCATTACTAAGATTTTTACAAACCCATATTCCACCAAAATCACTTATTCCTTCTTTTATATTGTATTTATCTAAAAAATACCACTCACCAGGAATATAAGTTAAAATATGAGGTTTTTTTCTTAAGCCAAGAGATTTTAATTCAGTTGTAAATAATTTATAGTATATTCTTTTTCCCATAATATAGATTTCTCCTTGGGGCATATCCTAGCATAGTTTGTTTATTTAAAGAATAAAAAAACTTTACATAAATATAAAGTTCTTTTCCACTTGGTGGAGAATGAGGGACTTGAACCCTCGGCCTCCTGCTTGCAAGGCAGGCGCTCTAGCCAACTGAGCTAATTCCCCAATGGACATTTATAATACTATCACAAGTTTTTATTATTATCAAGTACTTTTATTCAGTATTATGTCCTTTATTTTTTTTGTTTCTTTCGATCATTGTTGAGTCATCTAAAAGATTTGATGCCTTGATTAAACTATTCTTACCAAATTTGTTTCTTATATTATCTATAGTTTTATTTTTACTATCCTTTTTTCTTAATTCTTCAGAACTTTCAAATATATTTAATTGAATATGATCTTTATCATGTAATTTTGATAAAGACATATTTACTTGTCTAATTGGCTGATTATCATAATGTCTATTTAGAAATAATAGACATTGTTCATAGATCATTTTAGAGTCATCAGTCAAAACTGGTAATTTTTGACTATGAAAAAAACCTCCTTGCTCTTCTTTAGAGTACCTAAGGCCAAAACCAACTAATCCGCAGATCATTTTTTCATTGCGAAGACGAGACGTTAATACCTCAACCATTTCTTCTATAATAATAGGTATATTGTGACCATAATAATCTTTAAATAAAACTTGAGAGTGACTGAATGATCTTTCTTTGGGATCAGCCTTTAAATCACTTAATTTAGTTAGATCAATCCCATTAGCCTTATACCATAATTCTTCACCATAAGAACCCAGTTTTTTAATTAATGAATTTTTATTATAGTTAGCTAAATCTTTAATGCTTTTAATGTTTAATTGAGTTAGTTTTTCATTTGTTTTAGATCCGATACCCCAAACTAAAGAAGGAGGGCATATATCCCATAATTTTGTTTTAACATCATCATAAGTCCAAATAGCTATATTTTTTTTATTATGTTTAGCTTCGATATCCATTGCAACTTTAGCTAAGAAAATGTTTGGGCCAATACCACATGTTGCAGTTAAACCGGTTTTATTAGTAATTTCATTTAATATTTCATTAGCTAATTCATAATCTGTTTTTTTATATAACTTTAAATAATTAGTTAAATCTATAAATACCTCATCAATTGAATAATTAAATAAATCTTTTTCACTGACATATTTTAAATATACATTTGTAACTTCTTTACTTTTTTTAATATATAAATTCATTCTAGGTTTAACAGCAATATACTTAATATGTTTTGGTATTTCATATAGTCTACATCTTGATTTAACTCCTAAACTTCTAAGATAAGGTGATACAGCTAAAGTAATCGCGCCTTGTCCTCTTGAAGCATCCGCGACTACTAAAGGGGTTTTATACATATCAAGTCCTCGATCAATACATTCACAAGCAGCAAAAAAACTTTTTAAATCTATACAAAGAATATTTCTTTTTGGATATAATTCTTCCATATAATCACCCGAATATTTGTTTGTATTCATTATATAAAAATTAAATATAAATTGCAATTAAAAGTTGTTATATGATATGATTAATTAAGTGAAATTAGGTGATTAAATGGAAATATATTTAATTAGTGGAAAAGCGAGAAATGGCAAAGATACTTTAGCTAATTATATAATTGATTATTATAATAGTGTTGGTAAAAAAGCAATTAGGACTGGATATTCTAAATATATTAGATTATATGCAACTGAGTTAACAGAATGGGACGGTAAAGAAGAAACAAAGGCTGATTATCGCAGTTTTTTACAAGATTTAGGAACTCAAGTTATTAGACAAAAGATGAAACGACCAGACTTCTTTGTTAAAAGAATGATCGATGATATTAAAGTATATGAACATTATGTTGACGCTGTAATAATTGCTGATGTTAGGTTTCCAATAGAAATAGATGATATAAAAGAAAGTTTTTCAAATGTTCATTCGATAAGAGTAATTAGGCCTAATTTTGAAAGTGAACTTAATACTAAGCAAAGAGCACATGAAACTGAAGTTGCATTGAGTGATGATGGTGATTATGATTATGTCTTAATCAATACAACTTTAGAAAAATTAGAAAAAGAAATTAAAGAAATAGTAAAAGGATTGATAAAATGAAAAAAATTACAAGTAGAGAATTAAGACAGCTATATTTTGATTTTTTTATTAAACATAATCATGCTTTAATTCCGAGTGCATCATTAATACCAGAAAATGATCCGACTGTTTTATTTACAATGGCTGGAATGCACCCACTAGTGCCTTATCTTTTAGGTGAAGAACATTCAGAGGGTAAAAGACTTGTAAATGTTCAAAAGTGTATTAGAACAGGTGATATAGATGATGTTGGAGATGCTTCACACCTAACTTTTTTTGAAATGCTTGGTAATTGGAGTTTGGGTGATTATTTTAAAGAAGAAGCAATTAAGATGAGTTATGAATTTTTAACTAGTGAAGAATATTTAAACATTCCTAAAGAAAAATTATTTTTTTCAGTTTTTAGTGGAGAAGAAGGAATTCCAAAAGATGAAGAAACATATAACATCTGGAGAAGTATTGGAATTGATGAAAAACATTTATTTTACTTAGGTAAAAAAGAAAATTTTTGGATTTTAGGATCTGGCGTTGGACCATGTGGACCAGATACAGAAA
>CAYTSC010000040.1:0-6356 GCA_964440475.1 uncultured Muribaculaceae bacterium | reverse complement strand
TGTTAAAGCAATGAATAAGAAGTTAATAATATTTTGGATGAAATTTCCATATTTAAATATTGATTCACCAACATTAGCAGACAAATTAGAAAAATCTAACCCGCCAAATACTAAGCCTATTAAAGGCATTAGTAAGTCATCAACTAATGATGAAACTATCTTGCCGAATGCTCCTCCAATCATTACTCCTACTGCTAAATCCATAACGCTTCCACGAGAAATAAATTTTTTAAATTCTTTTATCATATTACATCCTCCTAGTCATATAATAACATAGTTCTATTAAATTATAAATATATGATATAATCTTTTCGGATGTGATTTTATGAAATTACCAGACATGTTTGAAGCCAAAAAAAGAGATTTAAAAGAAAATAAATATATTTATTTGAATGATTTAGAATTAAGTAATATTTTTAATGATAAAAAATATTATATTAGAACATATGGTTGTCAAATGAACACTCATGATTCAGAAGAGTTAAAATATTTAATTGAATCATTAGGTTTTACTGAAACATCTGTTATGAAAAATGCCGATTTAATTGTACTTAATACGTGCGCTATAAGAGAAAATGCTCATGATAAAGTATTTGGTTTTTTAGGTCGTTGTAAACATTTAAAAGAAAAAAATAAAAATCTAGTTATATGTTTATCTGGATGTATGTCACAAGAAAGAAGTGTATGTGAGGAAATTTTAAATAAATACAAGTATATTGATATTGTAATAGGAACACATAATAAGCATGAATTAGTAGAAATGTTATTAAATAAAGAAAGTAAAACGATGTTTAATGTTTTAAGTAATAGTAATATTGTTTATGAAAATATTAATTATAAATATGATTCTAAAGTAACTGCTTGGGTTAATATTATGTATGGTTGTGATAAGTTTTGTACATATTGTATTGTTCCTTACACTAGAGGCAAACAAAGAAGTAGAAAACATGAGGATATACTAAATGAAATTGATAATTTAATTAAATTAGGTTATAAAGAAGTCACATTATTAGGACAAAATGTTAATGCTTATGGAAAAGATTTAGATAATGAAATAGAGTTTTCTCAATTACTAAAATTAGTTAGTGAAAAGGATATTGCTAGGATAAGATTTGTTACTAGTCATCCTTGGGATTTTACTGATGAAATGATCAAAGTAATAAGTGAAAATAAAAATATTATGCCTTATATTCATTTACCAGTTCAATCGGGTAGTAATAAAATTTTAAAACTAATGGGTAGAAGATATACAAAGGAAAAATATTTAGAATTATTTCATAAAATAAAAAAAATGATTCCTAACGCTTCGATTACTACTGATATAATCGTTGGATTTCCTAATGAAACAAATGAAGATTTTAAAGAAACACTAGATTTGGTAGATGAATGTCAGTTTGATGGAGCATTTACTTTTATCTTTTCTCCTAGAGAAAATACACCTGCTGCTAATATGGAAGATAATATCGAATTAAAAGTTAAAGAAAAAAGATTACAGGAATTAAACAATAAAATAAATGATTACTCATTAATGAATAACAAAATGTATTTAGATAAAATTGTAAAAGTGCTAATATTAGATACTAATTCTAAAGATAAAACAAAGTTTATGGGATATACCGAAACTATGAAAGTAGTTAATGTAACAGGATCTAATATTCAAATTGGAGATATAATTAATGTTAAGATCACAGATGCCAAATCATTTAGTTTGAATGGAGAAAAGTTATAATAATTATGATATAATTTTAATATGAATAATAAAGTAAAGATAACAATATTTTCAATTATTACTTTAATATCATTTATGATAGGTTTTTCTTATGCCTATTTTTAAACTAAAGTAATAGGTAATGATGGAACTAGTTCACATAAAATCGTTTCAGGTAAGTTAGAGTTGACATATAATGGAACCAATTTTATTAATATGGGAAATGCGGAACCTGGAGAAACTCAAATGTATACATTTACAATAAAAAATACAGGAACAATTCCAATAGAAAATTATCGATTATTTTTTTCAAAAGTAATAAATACATTTATAAACGCGAGATTAATAGAAGTGAATAGAACAGGTAATGTGACTATATTTGTTCCATAAAAAACTAATTATTTGTAATTAGTTTTTATTTATATTATAATGAGTATGGTGATAATATGGCTAAAAAAAGAAGAGGTCGTCCAAGAAAAAAAGAACAACCAGAGTTTAAATATGGAACAGAATTAAATGGAATTATTTTAGTTCTTATAGCCATTATTGGAATTCCACCTTTAGGATTAGTTGGTGGATATATTAAAAATTTTGCAATGTTTTTAATGGGAAATTTTAGTATTGTATTTTTAATAATGCTTTTATACTTGGGTTTATATATGGTATTTCAAAGAAAATTACCTAATTTTTTAACTGGTAAAAGAATAGGGTTTTATATTATATTGCTAACGATACTAACGTGGGCTCATTTAATATTTATGGCTAATAATAGTATATTAATTAAAGAAGTAATATCGACCACATTTGATAATTTTATGGATTCTGCTAGCAATATGGAAAACGCTATAAATGTAGGCGGAGGTATGATTGGTGCTTTATCTTCATATGCATTTGTTTCTCTATTTGATATTTTAGGTACGAAAATAATCTTAGTGGTTTTGGGTTTATTTGCCCTTGTTTTATTCTTTGATTTACATGTATTTGAAAAAATGCAAGCATGGAGAGAAAATAGACCTCTTAAAGAAAAGAAAGTCAGATTAGAAAAAGATAAAGAAATCATTGAAGAATCTGAGGATAAAGTGAATATTTATCGTCATGATGATACAAGACAAGAAATAGAAAAACCTTCATCATCAAATAAAGAAGTAACATCTGCTTTAACTGAGTTAACAGTTGAAGGATCAGAACACTATACTTTGCCATCATTAGATATATTTGATGCTTCTCAACCGAATAAAAGAGGAAATTCTACAGAATATTTAAAAAACAATAAAACAATTATTGAACAAGTTTTAAATGATTTCCAGTTATATGGAAGAGTAGTTAATATCCATGAAGGACCTGCCGTAACTCAATATGAGGTTGAGGTTAAATCGGGAACTAAATTGAGTAGAATTACCAATATTAATAAAGAGTTAGCATTGGCATTAGCCGCTAAAGACGTTAGAATAATGGCGCCTATTCCGGGGAAGAGTACTGTTGGAATAGAAATACCTAATAGAGTAATTAGTTCTGTACCAATTAGAGAAGTTTTAGCTAACATACCTAAACATATGGAAAAATCTAATATATTAGTTGTTCTTGGTAAAGATTTAATGGGTAATGTCATGACTGCGGATTTAACAAAAATGCCTCATTTATTAGTAGCCGGATCTACTGGTTCTGGTAAATCTGTCTGTATTAATAGTTTTATTGCATCAATTCTTATGAGATATACGGATAAAGAAGTAAAATTAGTATTGATCGACCCTAAAAAAGTTGAATTATCTAATTATAAACAGGTACCTCATTTGATGTATCCAGTTGTTACTGATCCTAAACAAGCTAATATAGTTTTAAAAAGTTTAGTGGCAGAGATGGAAAGAAGATATGATGTCTTCAATGAGGTGGAATGCAAAAACATTGCCGCATACAATGATCATTTAGAAAAAGAAATGAGAAAAAATCCAGATAAAAAATTAAATAAAATGCCATACATTATAGCGATTATTGATGAACTAGCGGACCTTATGTTAGTCGCGGCTAAAGAGGTAGAAGATTCAATTATGAGAATTACTCAAATGGCAAGAGCAGCCGGTATTCATTTGATCGTAGCAACTCAAAGGCCATCAACGGATGTTATTACCGGTATTGTTAAAGCAAATATTCCATCAAGGTTATCATTTGCTGTTAGTAGTGGAATCGATTCAAGAACGATATTAGATATGCAAGGAGCAGAAAAGTTACTTGGTAAAGGAGATATGTTATATTTACCGATGGGTGAAAACTCACCAATTAGAATTCAAGGAACATTTATTTCTGATAATGAAACAAAAAGATTAATTGACTTTGTTACTAATAATCGAAAAGCGGTATTTGATGAAAAAATATTAAAAGATACCGATCCTAAAAATATAGCATCATCTTCTGAAGATGAAGATGAAATATACCAAGAAGCAGTAGATTTTGCTATTCAAACTGGAAAGATAAGTGCATCATTACTTCAAAGGAAGTTTAGATTAGGGTTTAATAGAGCGGCTAGAATTATGGACATGATGGAAGAAAGAGGAATAGTTGGTCCTCAAGAAGGTTCAAAACCTAGAGAAGTATTAGTCAAATACCCAGATGAAGACCAATAGGTCTTTTTCTTTGTTTGTATTTTATGTGATAATTTAATATAATATTATTAGGAAGTGGAATTTATGAATATAGATACATCAGAACTTGCTGTCTTAGCAACAAGAGTTAGTCAATATCCAATGGATATTTTACCAGAGTTTTTACTTCTTGGCCGTAGTAATGTGGGAAAGAGTAGTTTTATAAATACAATTATTAATCGAAAAAACTATGCTCATACTAGTTCTAAACCTGGTAAAACGCAAACGTTAAACTTTTATATTGTTAATGATGATTTTTATTTAGTAGACGCTCCAGGATACGGATATGCTGCAGTTAACAAACAACAACAAAAAAAGTTTGGTTTAATGATTGAAGAATATTTGAAAAATAGAGAACAATTAGAACGAGTGTTTTTCTTAATTGATTATCGTCATAAACCAAGTGAAGATGATAAATTGATGTATGACTTTTTAAAGTATTATAATTTGCCAGTTACAATAATAGCGACCAAGTTTGATAAAGTTAAAAAAAGTGGTCGTGCTAAACAAGATGAATTAATAAAAGAAGTATTAAAAATAAGCGAAAATGATGAAATAATTTATTTTTCATCAATTAATAAACGTGGTCGTGAAGAAGTATATGAAGTTATAAAGTCATATTTAGGAGATGAATAAAATGAAAAAAAAGGGGTTTACATTAGTAGAATTAATAGCAGTTATAGTGATATTAGGAATAATCATAGCCTTAGTCGCTCCTTCATTAATAGATACTACGGATAAGTCTAAGAAAAAAGCATTAGAAACTAAAATACTAGACATAGAGTTAGCTGCTTCAAATTGGGCTATGAGTTTTGATACAAAGATAGCTTGGATTAGTGAAACATGTATTGTAACAGGATCATCGGGCAAAGAGGATATACCTTGCGATAAAACAACAGTAACTGTCCAACAATTACTTGATTCTAATTTTTATCAAGCAGATAAGGATGGGTTAGTAAGTAATCCGATTACTAAAGAAGCGATGAATAATAAAAGTATTTCAATTAAAAAATACTTAGGATCATATTATGGTGATTATCAAGAGTAGGTGAACAAATGAAAAAAACAGTATGTATAATAGGAAAACCAAATGTAGGTAAAAGCACTATTTTCAATCGTTTAATCGGAGAAAAGAAGGCAATTACTTTAGATACTCCAGGAGTAACAAGAGATAGAATATATGGCACGGTTAATTATCGTGATTTTTCTTTTTATTTAATTGATACGGGTGGTATTGAAACAGAATCTAACGAAATAAATGATCAAATAAAGATACAAGCAGAAATAGGTATAGAAGAATCGGATATTATACTATTTGTAGTTGATGGTAAAAATGATTTAACTAAAGAGGATTATAAAATAAGAGATTTATTAAAAAGAAGCGAAAAAGACGTCATTGTTTTAGTTAATAAACTAGATATAGCGAAAAATTATGAGAATGTATATAACTATTATGAACTGGGCTTTGAAAATGTTATAGGTATAAGTGCAGAACATAATCGAGGATTTGGAGAATTGTTAGAAGAAATAACAAAGAAAACAGATCCAAATACTAAAGATGAAAATGAAGGTATATTAAAATTTTGTTTTATAGGTAGACCAAATGTAGGAAAGAGCAGTCTTATCAATGCTTTATTAAAAGAAGATAGGGTAATAGTGAGTGATGTTCCAGGTACAACAAGAGACTCTATTGATACTAAATTTAAATATGATAAAGAAGAATATGTCGTTATTGATACGGCAGGTATGCGAAAAAAAGGAAGAATATTTGAGAGTATTGAAAGATATAGTTTATTAAGAAGTATGAAGGCAATTGATAGAAGTGATGTTTGTGTAATAGTCATTAATGCTGATGAAGGTATTATTGAGCATGATAAGCATATTGCAGGTCTTGCTATTGAATCTGGTAAATCAATTGTTATAGCAGTTAATAAATGGGATTTAGTGGAAGAAAAAAACATTAAAGAATGGGAAGAAAAAATAAGGGATAATTTTCAATTTATTCCATATGC
>CAYTSC010000039.1:0-6453 GCA_964440475.1 uncultured Muribaculaceae bacterium | reverse complement strand
CAATAATTCTACTCATTTTCTCTCCTTATTTTAATAATAATTTTAATGCTTCTTTAACTTGAGTTTCAATATCTACATTAGAGTCAACATGGGCAACAACTTTTTTAATATCTGCTGTCTTATACCCTAAGTTTTCTAAAACACTAATTAACTCATCATAATTATGAGTTTTAAGGTCAATACTTTTTACTAACTTACCTTTTAAATCTAAAATGATTTGTCTTGCTAATTTTTCTCCTATTTTAGGAAACTTAGTCGAATATAAAATATTTTCCCGATCAATCGCATCAGCTATTCCCGCGACTGAACCGGTTGCGAGCATCGGTAAAGCAATTTTAGGACCTACTCCTTTAACATTAATTAGTTTTAAAAACAATTCTTTTTCTTCTATATTCTTAAATCCATATAAAGTATAAGCATCTTCTCTTATGTGACTATATAAATGAATTACCACTTCTTCATCTAAATGATAAACATAAGGATTAGCAACATAAATTAAATACCCAATTCCTTGATTATCTATTACTATATGATTAGAGCTAACTTCTTTAATTATTCCATTAATATATGCATACATATTATCACATCCTAAAACAAGAATAGCATACAAACAGATGTTTGTAAACCAAAGATAAAAAAGATTAAGTTTTTACTTGATCTTTAATATTTGTAATACTATTTTAAAAAGTTTATCTCATTGAGGCTATCGATGTGTAAGAATTAACAATTTTATGAGTTGCTATATGCATAAAGAAATCAGTCATATCTTGACTATTAAAATCTATTGAATTTTTTTTCATAAGTTTTCCTTTTATAAGGATATTATATTACATATTTTAGAGTGACAAGTAAAATGTAGATTGTTTTATATTCTATTTACAAAGAAATTTCTATTTAATGCTAGAAGATAGTTCATCATTTTTATTGTTATTTTGATTAGTTAAGATTATAGGCGTTAATAAAATTAATAATGTAATCGGAATTAAAAATATTACTGATATTACACTTACTTTAAATGGTAATTTACTAATTCTTGATTTTATTTCTAAGACTCTTTTTTCTTTTAAATAATCTAGTTGAACTCTTAAATTATCTTCGATACTAGTACCAAAATTATTTGCTTGAATAATATTTAAAATTATGTTATTAATCGTACTACTAGGTATTTTCTCTTTAAGAGACTTTAACACCTCTTCTAGTGTTTTACCAACGCTTAGTTCTTTTAATGATTTTCTAAACTCTAAAGCTAATTCACTTTTCAAATTATTCGCTGTTATAGTTAAAGAGTTTTCTAAATTACGACCACTTGTTAAAGTCATAAGTAAAACTTCAAAAAAGAATATTGCTTCTTCATCTAATCTTGATTCTCTAATTCTAATTTTCATATCATACTCTAAATACTCATAAGTAAACCACAATACCAAAGATAGTATTGGTCCATATATAAAACCATATGGTAAAAATAATGGTATAGCGATCAATAAAAAACAAAGGACTAATCTAGTTCTTAAAAAGTAATTGACTTCAACTTGATTACTTATACCTAATAATTTATTTTTTTTAGTTATTTTATCAATTGTACTTCTTCTATATATTTTTCTAATTAATGCATCACTTTTCATCTTGACACCTGCATTATCTTCCTGATTATGATAATATATGAAATATATAAAATAATAATAAATAATAAACTAAATACTCCAATTGGGGATTCAATAAATGGTTTAAAATAACTAGGACTCATTATAATAATAATCATAGAAGTAAGAAGGGGTATAACTATTAATATTTTATACATTAAGTTTGAAGCAGATGTTATTGATTTATATTCTTCTTTCATTTTCTTTTTAGTTAAAATGTTTTCTTCTATATTATTAAATAAATCGCTTATGCTACCACCTGTACGATTTAATAAAATAAGACCAGTTGTAACATAGCCTGCCTCTTCTAATTGAATTCTTTTATAAAATCTTTTAAATGCAGCATCAAAACTTAAACCATATTTAACATCTAATAATAACTTTTTATATTCATCTTGAATTGGACCTATTAACTCTTCAGTAACAATCGTAATTGCTTGAATAATGTTTTTATCTGATTTAAAAGCGTTGTTCATGATCATAATCGATTTTAAGAAGTCTTCTTCTATTAAATTTCTTCTTCTTTTAAAATCTAATCTAATAATAATATCCAATATATAATAAGAGAATATTGATAGGATAATTATATAATTAAAATTATTATATTTAATTAATGAATAAATAGTACTAATAATTAAAGAGATGATTAATATAATATACTTAATTGAATAAAAGTCTATTACTTCGTAATCTTGTTTCTTTTCATATGGAATATATTTATCATATCTTTTTGCTTTTTTATTTAAACTTCTAAATCTAATAAGAAATTTTGAAATACTTTTAATTAATCCATATGAAAATAAATGAATTTGATCAAACAATGATAATTCATTATCTTTTTTTGAATTAATAGCATATTTTCCTAGTCTTTTTTCATAAGAAATGCTTTTTTTTGTTTGGAATAACTTTATTAAAGCTAAACCAATAACTATTCCTATGACTATTTGAACTAAGATTAATTCATATTTCATAAAGTCCTCCTAGTATATTTTTTTTATTTCAACTACACCTTTGGCCAGTATTTTATGCGCCACGATTGGTACATAATTTTCTTTTGTATATTCTCCATCTACTTCCCCAGCTTCAGTTAAACCGAGTTGGTTAAATGTAAATATTGGTTTTAAAATTATTTTTTCATCTTCAATACCTGTTATTTCACTAATATTTGTTATTTTTCTTTTTCCATCACTTAAACGATCAATACTAATTACAATATCAATAGCACTTGATATATACTCTCTTATTGCTTTAATAGGTAGTTCCATGCCAACCATTAGAACCATAGTTTCTAAACGATTTAAAGCATCAATTGGCCCATTTGCATGAAGAGTTGTCATTGATCCTTCATGACCAGTATTCATGGCTTGCATCATATCAAATGCTTCCTTACCACGAACTTCACCAACTACGATTCTATCTGGTCTCATTCTTAAAGCATTAATAACTAAATCGCGAATTGTAACTTCACCTAATTTTTCATAATTATTAACTCTTGTTTCTAATGATATTAAATGCTCATGTTCTAATCTTAATTCAGCTGCATCTTCAATTGTTATAATTCTTTCATCTTCAGGAATAAATCCACTTAAAACATTTAAAAGAGTTGTTTTACCAGATCCAGTACCACCTGCAATTATTATATTTAGTTTTCCCTTAACCGCGCATTCTAAAAAATTAGCCATTTCAATCGTCAAAGTTCCATTTCTAATTAAATCTTCAATAAAAGACATATTTGCTTTAAACTTACGAATAGTAACAACAGGTCCACTTACAGATAAAGGTGGGATAATTGCATTTATTCTCGAACCATCTTCTAACCTTGAATCGATCATTGGGTTATTTGTATCAATTGTTCTACCAAGTGGTTGAATTAATCTTTGAACAGTTCTAATGATATGTTCATCATTAATAAATGATACACTTTCATCTTTAATTAATTTACCATCAATTTCAATATATACATCCTCTGGTCCATTAACCATAATCTCTGTAATATTTTTATCTTTTAACAATTCACTTAAAGGTCCATAACCATTTATTTCATCATCAATTAAATGAAAAATATGATTTCTTTCTAAATTAGTTAAATCATAACCTTCTAAAGATGTATCGATTATTTCATTTACATATTCTTGGAGTATCTTTCCTTTAGGTATTTCTTTATCGATAATATTTTCAATAATCTTAGTTCTTAAATCTTCTAACAAAGTCTTATCAGGAAATATTTCATAATTACTTAGAGTTGAAAATGTTTTTGCTTTTTTTACTTCAAAAGCATCAGTTAATAACTTACTCATTTAGTTTCACCCAACCCTTCATCTAATATCTCAATCATAATTCTCGATAAAGTTAAATAGTCTTTAGAATAAACACTACTGCATCTTGAATTAAGTGTAACTATTTTACCGCTCATTACATAAGAATCGATATTTTTAAGATAAAACTTTGGTGTTAAAGTATAATCGATGTTGGCTTTAATTACATTTTTAATATCGAATAAACTAAAATAATTTTTATTAGTATCACGACTATTATTTAATATTATTTTATATTTATCTATTTCTAAATCTCTAAATATACTAATAATTGACTTCATATTTTTTAATTCTAAAGGATCATTAGTCATTAAGAATAATATTTTATCGACTTTATCTAAAGTAACTAAATTAATATCATTTAAAATATGAGTCATATCAATTAATATAACATCATATAAAAAACTAGCTTGATCGATAATTGTTTCAATAAAATGAGCATCGATTTTATTCCCTTGTCTTGGGTCTCTTGGACTAGCTAAAATATCTATATAATCATCATATTTAGTTACATACTCAAAAAAAGCTCTTCTTCGATTATTTGATAAATCATCAAAAAAATGATAAATAGTTCTTTTGTTAAATCTATTTAAAGCAACTGAAAGACCTCCACCAGTTAGGTCAAGATCGATTAATAATGTTTTACGATTTAACTTTTCACATATACCCGCTAAATTTATGACCTGAGTTGTTTTACCTACTCCGCCTTTAGCAGAAAACATGCAAACTACTTTACCCTTTTTACTCGCCATTTCCTTACCCTTTTTCTATGATTATTTTATCATTTTGTCTATACCCCGTCAAACTTATTTCAATTTTATAATTATTTAATGAAATAAATTTACCAAATAAACCTTCAATATTTTTTATTATATTAATTGATAATTTATTATCATCAAATGTTACTTTTAATGAAGTGTATTTAATTTTATTTTCTTTATATAATCTTTTAACTAATTCTTCTTTATCATAACCTTCTTTATCTATTACATCTTCAATAATCATCTCTGTTACTTTTAACATTTTTGTTTTAGTACTTTGAACTAATCCTAAATCAATTACTAAAGCTAAAATGACAATAATAATTGGAATTAATATTAAAAATATAACCAATGTTTGGCCTTTGTTATTCATAATAAATCACTCTTTTTATTTCAATTAAATAGGGATCACCTAAAATTAAATTTAAACCAGGAGTTAAAATATCTATCTCTTCTTTCAAGGTAAATGAAATAAATTTATTTTCTTCATTGATAATTTTCAATTCTAATGCCCGGTGATTTTCTTCCATATATTTATTAATTGTTTCAAATGACTCACTTTTTTTATACATGGTAACTACATCATTAATTACTGATTCTAATTTATTGTTTTTTGAAAAAATAATTCCAAAATCAATTATACAAAATAAGATAAAGATTAAGACGGGTAATAATAAAATAAATTCAATTAATGCTTGGCCTTTACGATTCATTTTTATCACACTTGCCTTCACCTGGTTTTAAACCTTCAATATAAGTAGAATCACTTAAAGAACAAGCGGTCTTTGTAACAGTGTCTTTTATGCTACCACCAAAAAATGTAATAATCGCGATAACTATTACACTTATAATTACTATTATCAATAAATATTCTACTAATGCTTGACCCCTATTATTCATGATTATCCACCTAGTATAATAATACTAAAATATGCGATATTATGCAATTAAAAAAAGGTTATCATTTTTTAAACATTTTAATTAATTCAGATTTAATTTCATCTGGTGAAAATGGTTTTGATATATAACTATTAAATCCTAGTCCTAAATACTTTTCTTTTGATCCTGATATTGCATCAGCAGTTAATGCTATTACTGGGGTATTAAATCCTGGAATACTCTTTAATTTGGCAAATGTTTCTTCTCCACTTAATCCTGGCATCATTATATCCATCAAAATTAAATCATACTTTTCTCCTGCATTTATTTTTTCCAAACATTCGTCACCTGATGATACTTCATCTAAAATTAAATCAAAGTTTTTTAATGCTATCTTTGCAACCTTTATATTTAATGCATTATCATCTACTATCAGTATTTTTTGTCCGCTTATACATTTTTCTTGTTCTTCTTTTCTTTTTTTAACTTCTAGTGTATTTAACATCTGTGTATCAGTAAGTGGTTTTGACATCATTGCTATTCTTTGAGGAACTTGGACCATGAATATTGAGCCTACTCCATATTGGCTTTTCACATTGATCTTTCCACCCATTAAGTCTACTAGTTTTTTTGTTATTGCTAGACCTAAACCTGTTCCTTCTGCGGTCGTATCTCTTTCTACTTCTAATCTTTCAAATTTTGTAAATAGTTTGGTTATATTTTCTTCTTTTATTCCCATTCCCGTATCTTGAACACTTATTATTACATAACTTATATCTTCTCTATTAATGCATTTAACATTAAATAGTATTTGTCCTTTTGCTGTATACTTAACTGCATTTGTTAGAAGATTCGTTA
>CAYTSC010000038.1:0-6636 GCA_964440475.1 uncultured Muribaculaceae bacterium | reverse complement strand
AGGCGCGACTATTAGAAGTGATATTTATTCAATGGGAATATTGATGTATGAACTACTTGCAGGAACATTACCTTTTAAAGGTGATAATGCTGTTGAGATTGCTTTAAAGCATTTAAAAGAACCAGTTCCCAGTATTAAAAATTATATACCTAATATTCCTCAATCAGTAGAAAACATAATAATTAAATCAACTGCTAAAAATCCGGATAATAGATATGCAGATGCGGCAGAGATGTATGAAGATTTAAAAACATGTTTAGATGAGTCACGTACTAATGAACCTAAAATAGTTTTAGAACATCCAGAACTAGAAGATAAATCTAACTTAAAAGAATCAGATGTTAAATTAGATCAAATCGATTATGGTGATGAGGATGATGATCCAATTGCAATTCAAATGACTGAAAAAGACATTAAAAAACAAAATAAAATGTTAGTTATTTTAGGAGTTGTATTTACATCACTTGCAGTCATAACCGCGGCTTTAGTAATATTATTACCTAAATTATCTAATCAAAAACAAATAACTATTCCTGATGTTTCAAATAAAACAGTTGTCGAAGCAGAAAAAATATTAACTGATTTAGGGTTTGAAATAGCAGATGAAACATTAACTCGTTCAAGTGATATAGTAGAAGCTGGTAAAGTTGCTGAAACTAAACCAAAAGCAGGTCAAATAAGAAAAGTCGGTACATTAATTACTATTTATGAATCAACTGGTGAAAATACATATGTGATTGAAAATTTTAAAGGTAAAAATGTTATTGAGATTCGTACTACATTAGAAAAAGTAAATAAACTTAATGTAATAGTAGAAAAAAAAGATGTAGAAGATGCTTCTAAACTAGGTGTTAATGATATTATAGACCAATCACCAAAAACTGGTGAAAAAGTAAAAGAAGGAGATACTATTTATTTATATGTTGCTAATATTATGGATAAATACCCTGATTTTACATCTGGTAAATATACTTTAGAAGAAATGGAAACATTTGCAGATAAATATAATTTAAAATTACAAGTTAATTATGAAGAAACAGATGTTTATGTACCAGGATCTGTTATACGTCAAAGTAGAGAAGCAGGTTCACCAATTATTTCTGGTATTACTTTGACAATTGTAATTGCAGAAGAAATTGATACAACTACTGAGGAAGAGTAATGGAAAAAGGTCAAATAATTAAAATTATTAGTAACCAATATACAGTTGATATTAACAATAAAATTATTTTATGTAATGCAAGGGGTAATTTTCGTCAACAAAAAATTACCCCTTTAGTTGGGGACTATGTATTAGTTAATGTCAAAGACAAAGTAATTGAAGAAGTATTAGAAAGAAAAAACGAACTTAAAAGACCTAGTGTATCAAATGTTGATATTTCTTTAATTGTAACAAGTATTAAAAAACCAGACTTGAGTTTGAATCTTTTAGATAAACTAATATCATTAGCAATAATAAATAATATTACTCCAATAATTTGCTTTACTAAACTAGATTTAATGGATGGTAAAGATTCATATGAAGTTAAAAAAATAACTAAATATTATAAAAGTATTGGAATTGAAGTTTTAAATAATAAACAATTAAGTAAAATAAGAAGAGTATTAAAGAATAAAACTGTAGTCTTAGCCGGTCAAACAGGAGCTGGTAAAAGTAGTTTACTCAATAAGATGGATTCAAGACTAGAATTAGAAGTGGGAGAAATATCTTTAGCTTTAGGCAGAGGTAAGCATACTACAAGACACGTAGAATTATTTTTAGTGAAAAATATTAAGTTTTTAGATACTCCAGGATTTAGTTCATTAGATTTAGATGAATATAATTTAGATGATATTAAAAGCTCATTTTTTGAGTTTAAAAAATATAAGTGTCCTTTTAAAGGGTGTAATCATCATAAAGAAAAAGAATGCAAAATAAAAGAGGCAGTTGAACAAAATAAAATATTAAAATCAAGATATGAAAACTATCTTAATTTCGGAGGCTTAAAATGAAAGTATCAGTCTCATTTATTACAAGTAAATACAAAGAAAAAGAAACAATAAAAAAAATCAATGAAACAGATGCCGAATATATCCATTTAGATATAATGGATGGTAAGTTTGTTAAAAATAAAAACTATTCATTTTCAGAAATAGTTAAATTTTTGGAAAATAATACAAAAAAAATTGATTGTCATTTAATGGTTTCAAATCCAGAAAAGTATATAGATAATTATGCAACATTAGATATTGATTATTTAACTTTTCACTTTGAAGCAGTTAAATACCCAGAAAAAGTTATTGAATTAATAAAAAACTATGGATTGAAGGTTGGAATTAGTCTTAAACCTAAAACAAAAGTTAATAAAATAAAACATCTTTTACCACTAATAGATCAAGTTTTAGTTATGTCAGTTGAACCTGGTAAAGGTGGTCAAGAATTTATTTTAGAAACATTAACTAAAATTTCTGAATTAAATGAATTAAGAACTATTAATAATTATAATTATATCATTAGTGTTGATGGAGGCATAAATCAGGATAATATTAACTTAATAAAAGAATTAAGAGCTGATATAGTAGTAGTTGGTTCATATGTATGTTTAAGTGATGATTATCAAGAATCTATAGAAAAATTGAGGTAATAATGGATAAGATTATTAAGACTGTTCTTTCTAAAATTGAAGAAAATGGTTTTGAAGCTTATATAGTAGGAGGCTATGTTAGAGACCTTTATTTAGGCATTAAAACAACAGATATAGATATATCTACTAATGCATTACCAAAAGACTTAATTAAAATATTTAAATCAGGTGTTTTATCTCCTGAATCATATGGATCATTTAGAATAAAGAAAAATGGATATCAATTTGATATTACTACATATCGTAAAGAATCAAACTATGTTAATAGAAGGCCAACTAATGTTGAATATATTAATAATCTTTTAGAAGATTTACAAAGAAGAGACTTTACAATTAATAGTCTATGTATGAATAAAAGAGGAGAAATAATTGACCTCTTAGAGGGTATTCAAGATATTGAAAAAAGGCAGATTAGAATGATTGGTTCTGCTAAAGATAAATTAAAAGAAGATCCATTAAGAATACTAAGAGCTTTAAGATTTAGTATAATTTTAGATTTTAAAATAGCTGATGATACTTTAAAATGGATCAAGAAGTATAATAAACTAATAACTACTTTATCTTATGAAAGAAAAAAAGAAGAATTAGAAAAAATATTTATTTCAAAAAATATTACAAAAGGTTTTGAAGTATTAAAAAAATTAAATATTTTAAAACAATTAGAAATATCATATAAAACAATAGTCCATGTAGATGATTTATGTGGGATGTGGAGTCAGTTAGAATATAGCCCTAAATATCCTTTCACAAAACAAGAAAAAGAAAACATTCAAACTATTCAAAAAATAATTAAATATGGTAAAATAGACAATACAACTTTATTTAATTATGGTTTATATTATAATAATGTTGCGGGAAAAATTTTAGGTTTTAATTCGACAAAGATTAGCAAAATGTATCAAAATTTACCTATTAAATCAATTAAAGATATAAATATAACAACAGAAGAAATATTAGAGTTATTACATATTGAACCATCAGAAAAAATAAAAAGAATAAATGATGATTTAAAAAATAAGATCTTAAATAATGATTTAAAAAATGAGTTAATAGAAATAAAAAAATATTTAGTGAAGAAGTGGTAATATGTCAAGAGATTTGTTAAATCAATTTAAATTTGTTTTAACAGAATGTGAACTAAGACAAATAAAAAAGTTAGAGTTAAGTTTAAACTCAACTCTTTTGCTATTGTATTTTATCAATCAAACTAAACCATTATTAGATTTAGATAGTATAAAAAAACTAACTAATTTAAATGAAGAAGAAATAATGGAATCATTTAATGAACTATTAACAAAAGATATAATTGAAATAAAGATGAATAAAAATAAAGAAAAAAAGATAGAAGAAGAAATAAGTTTAGATAACTTCTATCAAATGATAGAAGTTAAGATGAAAGAATTACATCAAGAAAAAGATATAAGTAAGATATTTAAAATATTTGAAAGTGAATTTGGAAGACCTCTAAGTCCAATGGAATATGAACTTATTACTGGATGGTTACAATCTGGGATGAAGGAAGAGTTATTAGTAGGAGCTTTAAAAGAAGCTGTATTTAATGGAGTAAAGAATTTTAGATATATAGATAAAATAGTTTACGAATGGGAAAAAAAAGGTTTTAAAACAATGGAAGATGTAAGTAATCATTTAAGAAAGAGAGAACATGAAAAACCTTCAGAATTATTTGATTACAATTGGTTAGAAGATGACAAGTGATTATATTCAAGAAAAACTAAATATAATGATTCCCAATCCAAAAGTAGAACTAAATTATAATAAAGATTATGAACTATTAATGGCAGTTATATTAAGTGCTCAGGCGACAGATATAAGTGTTAATAAAGTAACCCCTAATTTATTTAAATATAATTTAGAAGAAATAAGTAATTTAAATTTAAATGAATTAGAAACTATTATTAAAAGTATAGGTACATATAAAAGAAAAGCAACATATATAAAAGAAGTTGCAAAAAGATTACTAAATGATTATAAAGGCTCAGTACCAGAAAATAGAGAGTATTTAGAAAGCTTACCTGGTGTTGGAAGAAAAACAGCTAATGTCGTCTTATCGAATTTGTTTGATCATCCAGCCATTGCGGTTGATACTCATGTTGAAAGAGTATCTAAAAGATTAGAAATTGCTTCACCAAAAGATGATGTCTTAAAAGTTGAAAAAAAATTAAATAAATTTTTCCCAAAAGAAGATTGGACTAAGATGCATCATCAACTAGTTTTGTTTGGAAGATATATTTGTAAAGCTAGAAAACCAGATTGTTATAAATGTCTATTCCAAAATGAATGTAAATATGCTATAATAAGCAAAGTTAAATGAAAGGGATAATTATGAATAAGTATTTAGTAAATAATTGTTGTTGCTTAAAATAAATACTCGAATCTATTGTAGAGGCGAGTATTCTTACTCGTGCCTACAATGATTTTTTTATTATTCATATTTTTAATAAAGAACTATGTAGGCATTTGTTTACATAGTTTTATTATGGAAGGAAGAATAATAATGATCAATAAAACAATAGGTAATACACCAACAATAAAAATAAAATATAAGTATAATGATAAAATAAAATACATATACGTAAAATTAGAATACTACAATCTATCAGGAAGTATTAAAGATAGAGTAGCATATTATATGATAAAACGAGCGAAAGAAAGAAAAGAATTAATGAATAACCAACCTATTATCGAGGTGACTAGTGGTAATACAGGTATTGCTATCTCAGCATTAGCGGCTTTAGAAAAACATCCTGTTTATATATTTATGCCAGATTCAGTAAGTGCTGAAAGAGTTAAATTAATGGAAGGTTATGGGGCACATGTTACATTAGTGTCCAAAGAAGAAGGTGGGTTTTTAAAGTGTTTAGAAAAATCAAAACAATTAGCAAAAGAAATAAATGGTTTTTTAACAAAGCAATTTTCTAATCAAGATAACTACTTAGCCCATTATGAAACAACAGCAGTTGAAATATTAAATACGATTAAAGAACCAATTGGTGGTTTTATCTCTGGAGTTGGTACCGGAGGAACATTAATGGGAATAGGTGAAAGATTAAAAAAAGAATATAATAACCTTCTAATTACAGCAATAGAACCACATTTAATGCCTATAATTTCAAATGGTAAAATACTAGGTGATCATAAAATAGAAGGAATAGGGGATGAGTTTGTTCCTGATTTAATAAAGAAAGATAAAATTGATAAAATATACTTAGTTAATGATGAAGATGCAATTAATATGTCAAGAAAATTAGCTTCTAATTTAGGTTTAGGAGTAGGTATATCATCAGGCGCTAATTTAATAGGCTCTATATTATTAAATGAAGAAATAAATGAATCAGTTGTAACAGTATTTGCAGATGATAATAAAAAATACTTATCAACAAGCTTATCAGAGCCTATTAAAGATAATAAAGAGTATATATCAAACAAAATTGAATTACTTGATTATGAAGTATTATAATCAAAATTTGTTGATACTAAATTTAAATGATGTTACAATTTATATAGATAATTCTTGACAATTGGGATTTATACACTATAATAACAAGAAAAAAGTGGTTTAGGGAGGTGAAATAATGATCAAAAAAGTACTTAATGTAGCGTTTTGGGTCATTTTTTGTGTTGTATTAGCAATTTGGATAGTGGACTTTGTACAAACTCAAAGAAGTAAAGATCCAATATTTTGTTTAAAGAAAGTAACTCATCAATATGATGATGGAACAGTAGATGAGTGTACAGGATTAGGATATAGAATATTTAAATACAATAGAAAGAGCTTACCAACAGGTGTTGACTTTGCACCGATATTCGTAAAACAAAGAATTAAATAGGAAAGATAAGAAAGGATAAATGAATATGGCAAGAAATAAGAAAAAAATATTTGCGATGTTAATATTTTTACTAATGAGTTTAATTATGTTTGCATCAGCTAATCCATCTGGTGATATTGAAGGTTTACCACAAACTAAACCGACAATAAATATCGGTGGTAATG
>CAYTSC010000037.1:0-6673 GCA_964440475.1 uncultured Muribaculaceae bacterium | reverse complement strand
GATATAGTTGAACCTCCTGTATTACTAGGTATATTTTTCTCTTCGGATTCTTCTTGGGGCTGTTCAATTCCAGGTTCTATTCCTTCAGAATCACTTACCAGTTCTCTTTCATTAACAGATCCGCGATTATAATTATTTCTACTGCGGTCCCTTAGAGGACTAGCAGGATCTGATCCACTTTTTTTTATAGCAAAATAATAATTACTAAGTTTAAAATCAGTTCCTGTTTCAAGAACATATTTACTACTTAAATCAAATATTATTTTATCTAATATATCCTTAATTTTTTTTAACATTTGCCCTCCTTAGAAAATATTTTTACGCATTTTCTTTTGAATTTTATAAGCAACTACCCCAAGACCAATCAAAATAGTTGATACAACGATAATCAATATAGTATTGTTTTTTTTCTTAACTTGTTCTTTTTTAGAAATTTCTTCTTGTTGTGAACTTTTCTTTTTTTTCTTAATTTCTTCTTGTTGTGAAGAAAGAGCTTCTTTTTCTAATTCTTCCCATTCTTCCTTATATATTTCTTGAATTGCTTTATACTCTTTTTCATCTAATCCACCACCAATACCTGAAGAACCACACATTTCTTCTTTGTATGCTGATAATTGATCTTCTTCTATTTCAATAAGAGGAAAAGAAATTTCTATATAGGCTTTTTCATTCGCATTTTTATCAATTGACCACATGTATCCACCCTGTATTTTTTCTCCATTTGTAGAAAAAATAGCAGAGTTAATAAATAATTTAATATTAACTTTTGATAAGTATAAGTATTTATCAAAACATTTAAATCCGGATGCACGTATTTTATAACGATCAGCAAATTCTGCTACCGAAAAATTTTCAAAGCAACTATTAATTATTCCTGAAGAAAAATATTCATTTATATTTCCACTATATTTTATTTCTAATGAGTCATTAACTAAAAATTTCTCATAATAAGAATTTTCTGGATCACGATATTTTAAATTAGGATCATATGATTCAGAATATTTATATGGAGTATATGTTGAATATATTTCTTCAATTGATGGAGTATAATTGTGAGAATCAATAATTAATTTTTCTTTAAATTTGGATTCTTCAATTATAACTTCATAATTAGCAACACATCCCGTCGATAATATAATTAGTATTAATAAAAAATATTTTTTCATCTCTATCACTTTTTCTTTATTATTCCGGCAAAGAATTCATTTTCTTCAATGTGATTACACATTTCTTCATAACCCTCATATCTTTCAAAACAAGGCGTATAATCAATTATTCCCTTCATTACATGAGCTTCATTCTCTTTTGCAGAATATGTAGCGCCTTCTTCAATGGCACTTGATGGTTCTCTCTCTTCATATTTTATATCATTCCAGCCATCTTCAAAAATTCCACCAATTGTTCTTTTATGGTTTACTTTTTCGCCTTTGCTTAAAGAGTATCCTCTTTGAATACTAATGTTATTAACTGATAATCCACCAGATTCATGGATTATTGATAATCCAACTAAAACTCCATTTTGATCATATAACATGTTTGCCGCCATCATTGAGTGAATGCAACATCCTCCAGCTTTAGGTTCTCTTTGATAAATAATATCGCCTGGTAAAGCAACTTTACTATGATCGTTATAGTTTTCACCGTCAGAAAAATAAGTTGTATATTTAGGATTTAAATATAATTCCCCTTGTTTTGTTTGATCCCAAGGAGCCGCTAATCCACCATTATATTGAGCCCAATATGTGAAGCCAACACAATCAAGTCCCAGAGCTGACCATGGCTGGCATTCTATGTCTTCTCCATTAGGACCCTTTCTAGGCGCTATGATTTTTTGTTCTCTTCTTGCAGGCATTGGATCATAAGCTGGTATTCCCCAGTGTCTGTTAACTCCATAGTTATAATAAACTCCACCTAAAATATATGGTAAAGTATAGCTTTCCTGATAGTCATCAGATGGACCACCTTTTTCTAAATAATTTTTCAAAGAAACTCCTGACATAACAACACCTGATCTAGTTCCTATTCCAACATCTTTTACTTTGTCGTGAATATATTGATTTATTTCATCAATTGCATCTTGAGTAGTATATTCTTCAATAGGAATTTGACCTGCAAACTCAGCGGGTATTTCAATAGGTTTATGTCTTCTTAAAAGCATCTTATCAAATCTATCACTATCTTTTATAACACGACTTGCAATACATTGAGGTTCGGGATCTATCTTCATTTTTCCTGCTTTTTCGGCACTTAATGTATATTTCGATAAATCAGCAGGATCTCCTTTATCATCTGGATCATTTGGATAAAAAAATCTATAACCTTCTCCATTTTCTAGTTGAATACGATTAAATTGATTTCTGCTATTAACTGGGTTAGGACGATACAACATACACGATTCTATACCATTAGAAGACCAACTAGCAAAGAAATGGGAATACCAATAAGTTAATATACGATGAACTGGCCAACGCTCATTAACCGACTGTGTAAACGATGATTCTTCGCCACCGCGGCCAACGCACATTCCTTCAGCACAACCTTTACTTGCTAAAGAATACGGCATTTTTTGAGGATAACCTTCAGCATTTGTCATCAATACTCCTCTTATATCATATACCAGACTATAAACATCTGAAAAATCTTTTTCGCCAGATAGTTTTTGAGGTGTAACAGTTATTTCCAACATCAATTGACCATTTTCTTCGGTTATTTTACCACTTTTTTTATATTGTTCGATTTTTTCTGGAGAAATAACTTTATAATTTGGTATCGGACATTTTTTAGTTATATTTTCTCTACTAGTATTTCCTCTTGAAGGCTTTGTTAAAAATACACAACTACCATCTTTAATTCCAAATTCTTCTTCCAAACCTTCATTTTTCCACATTAAACACCCATCGATTGTTTTGCATATATCATCAATATCATCATCTATTTCCTGAACTTTTAATACTCTAACTTTAAATGTCTTGTCATTTAAACAAGCAAATCCCTCTATTGGGTTATTACCACAAGCTTTTCGATTATATTCATCATAATAATCTACAAATGTATTTTTGTATTTACCAAATCCAGCTCCTTTTAAAATTCCTTCCGATGATAATAAATTTGAAACCTCTGCAACAGCTTGAGCTTGATATGCCGCGGCTTCTTTTTCATCTTGAATTGGACCTAGGACATTATAAACTCTGGAAGCAATATACATATGAAAATGGTGGAAATTTTTCCAATTACCATTTTTATCTACTACTAATATATATGTTTGGTCTAATGTTGAGTGTCCTCCACACATTAACGATGGTAAGTCAACTGCAGTTTTTTTAGCAAAACACGCGACAAAGAAAATTATTATTGCAGCAAATATACCAAGTCCTCCCACTACTTGCCAAAGCAATGGATTCTTAAATGGCTTCTTTTTTTCATCACCTTTTGACCCATTTTCAACTGAAGAAGGATCATTATTTGGTGAGTCATTGTTTCCCATCTCTTTTTGTTCTTCATCGCTCGTTTCAGGAGTTGGCATTTCTTTTTTTACACCATCATTATTTACAACTTCTTTTGATGAAATACCTGTTCCTCTAGTTTGAGGAGAATGTTTTCCTACTCTATCTAGTGATGTTGCTGGTTTAGAACCAACATTTTCTTTCCCACGATAATTTCTAGGACTAGAATTTTCTGATGTTTCAACAAAAAAATACCCATTTAAATTATCTGATATTAAAACTTTTTTAGGAAATAATTGGTTTGCTAGTATAAAAATAATTTCTTCTAAACGCTTCATACAACCACCTTACTATATATTAAGTATATAATAATTAAGGTGTTTTTACAACTTAAATGATTGTTTTTACCATTAAAAAAAGAAGCAATTATAGCTCCTTTTCAAAACTGATTATAGACCTCCACCTGTACCAATTGAATCTAATTCATCTTGTGTTAAAACAACGTTGATTTGCATTCTTCGACTACCACAGACAAATAAGGCTTCTCCTTGATTAAATCTCTTAATACTATCTTTTTCATTATCATTAAGATCAATTAATAATGATAAGTCTTCAGTTGCTTGTTTTTTAAGTCCCATGACTAAATAATATGAAGCATTATCGAATATTGCTTTACCATGCATGATTAAATTATCAGCAGCAAAGTCAGTCGGTTGTTGTGTAATGATTATTGTACCTGTATTATATTTACGACTACGTCTTTGAATTTGAGCTAAGAACTCTGCACCTAACTCATTTTTACTACTTAGTAAAACGTGTGCTTCATCTACAGAAAGAACTGTATTTCTGGATTTGTCTAGACATAAACTCCAAGCATATTTTAATATATTGAAGAATAAAGCATTACGAATGTTTTCATCACTATTCATTACTTCTTTAATATTAAAGACAATGAAATCAGTTTTTGCATCAATTGTCGTATGGCCAGTAAAATAATATCTTAATTCCTTAACTAATGGTCTGATTTTCAACTCTAATCTTTCCATTATATCTTTTTCATGTGAATGCTCAGGCATTGATAAAATTCTTCCTTTTATTGTTGCATAAACGTCATCAAAAGTTGGAAAGTCTTTAGAAGTAAACTTTGAAAAATCTGTATTGAAATCAATATGGAATCTCTTATATGTATCTTGTAAAACCTCACTAAACATCGTTAAAACGTCTTCTTCAGTTGATGGATTATAATATTTTAAGAACGCTTTAATAGATTGTAATGTTCTAGTTAAAACTGTATAACCTAATCCTTGAGCCAACTCTTCATCATCAGCGTCAACTACTACTTCAAGAGGATTAATCATACCAAACTCTCCACCTTTACCAAGGTCGATAAAGTCTCCACCCATTGCTTTAGCCATGTCTTCAATTTCACCCTCTGGGTCTATCGCTACTAATTTATAATCATTTCTTATATGCGCTCTTAAAAGAAGTTTAGCTGCTGTTGATTTACCAGAACCACTGGTACCAAGTATGATAAGATTGGCATTGTTTCGATTATGTTCTTTTTTTATTTGATATAAGAATTGGTTAAATAATATTACACCACCTGAGAAGTCTACACCTAATAATGTTGCAAGCCCAGGGTCTTTAATACTATCAAAGATGAACGGATACATTGCAGCCATTGTTATTGAAGGCATAGGAGTACCGATTCTTTCTTCTATATCTTGTTTTGGAAATAGTGGAATAATCGACTTTAATACTTTCTCTTGTTCAAACATTAAAGCAACTGATCTCATACCTATAGAATCGATATATGTTTTTACTTGAATTTTCTTATTATCTAATTCTTCACGAGAACCAGCAGTAATCATAATATGCATTTGAAAATCGAATATTCTAGCTTGAGTTGCCGCTAACATCTGAATGAATGATTCTAATGACTCATAGTCTTGACGATATGATTCTTGCTGAGTTTGATCTCTTTCTTTTTGATACTTATCTTTTAAATCTGCTATTTCTTTATTTAACATTTTAGATAATACACTAAACGCAATTGGAATATGTTTTACAACTATTTTAACTCCAGAAATATTAGCTATACCAGATAAAAACCCATGATAAACAGTACGTGGAAAACCAATTACTGTAAGTATTGTTGCATATTTATCACTTATCATAAATTCATTTACTTTAAATTGTATCCCCTTTGGGGCTATCTCACTTTTTATTCTCATTCTGGCATCACCACTCCAAATTCTACCCCTGAATTTCCATTATAAAAATTATCTAGAATCATTCTTAGATCCTCATTTGATGTTTGCATTGAATTCATTCCCGCATTTGCCAACCCTGTCATTAATGATGTAATTCTTTTTTGAATAACTTCGGGTTTACTATCACGGAATAGAAAATAATACTCAGTATCAACAACATTATATTGAGGTCCCATAAATGCTTCTGCTTTTTGGATATCTTGTAATATTAGTTTTCTTATTGCAGGACTTTGCTGCTTACCAAGTTCAACTTGTAATTGTGATATATATACCCCAATATCGACTGGTCTATCAGCAATAATTAACCAAAATTCAAAATCAATCGTATTATATAAATTTCTAAAATTCATAATAACATTATTTTCTGATTCAATATCCAAAATAAATATATTTCTTGGCTCTATTTTCACTCCAGTTACATAAAAACCATTTTCAAGTAAAATCATTCCATTATTAATGTTTTTAATTGGAACCCATTGTTCAGAATATTGTTGATTACTTTTTGATGCCGCTTTATTCGGCGCTTTTTTAGTTTTCATCAATTTTATAACTCCATCCTTTCCATAAATATCTTCTCCTATTTGTATAGTAACTATATAAATTAATTAAAAATTGTAATGTATTATGATAATTCGGTATTGGTGAGACAAGAGTTACAGTAATCATTAAAGGTATTAAAGATATTGCCACACCTCCTAAAGTTGACATATCAACAATAAGGATCATCATTATAAATATAACTATTCCTATTAATACTACAATTATATCAATCACTCTAAACAAACCTAGTATTAAAATCGATTTTTTCGTATTTGCTGGCACTAAATATTCATTCATTAACTACCACCCTCTTTTTTTTCTGTACTTGCTTTTTCTTGTTTAGAACTTTCATTTTTTTTGAAATTTTCCATCACTTTTTGAGCAGTTTTAAGACTCTTTGATATTACATCTTCAAAG
>CAYTSC010000036.1:6133-6807 GCA_964440475.1 uncultured Muribaculaceae bacterium | reverse complement strand
GAGAAATAATCGCGATTACATCAACAGCGAGTCTCCTTGGTATTGCTTTTATGAGTTTTATACTTGATCGTTTAACAAGAGTTCAATTCTTTAAAGATCAATTTATGATTAGCCCAGAAATAATTCTTTTAAGTATTATCCTACTCTATGCATTTAATTTGCTTGTTGGTTTAATTCCAGTCTATAATACAATAAAGAAAACGCCATCAGCAATATTGAGTAGAACGGATGTGGATTAAAATGAATTATTTTTTTCGAGGTGTAGAGGACGTTAACCCTCTTAAAATATTTTCTTTAACTCATATTATTTTAATAATATTTTATATTATTGGTTTAGTATTGATCTGTAGAAATAGAGAGTTTTTAAGAAAGAGCAAGTATAATTTATTGAAAATAATGGCTTCTATACTATTGATCGATCAAGTGATATTATATGCTTGGCAAATATTATCTGGTTTTTTCAGATTAGATGTATCATTGCCATTATATCATTGTCGTTTAGCGGTTCCTTTACTAATTTTCGGAATATTTTTTAACAATAAAAAAAGTCTCGTCAATATTTTGATGAGACTTTTTATTAAATACATAATTTATAAGTATTTACTTAACAGTTTTTCTGTTCTTGTACTTGCTCATAAATTTATCCACACGACCAGCAGTAGATCGGAAGAGCG
>CAYTSC010000036.1:0-6123 GCA_964440475.1 uncultured Muribaculaceae bacterium | reverse complement strand
AATAAAAAATGTAAAATACTTGGTATGTACTGGGGAATACTAGGCTCTGTAATCGCGATGGTTATGGCTGATCTTTATAAGTTTCAATTTCCTCACTATACTAACTTTCAATTTTTCATTGTTCACATTATTATGGGTTGGATAATTTTTCACTTCTTATTTGTTGATAAAATGGAAGTAACTAAAGAAGAAAATATTTTCGTTTTAAAAGCGACAACAATTTATAATGTCTTTTTAGCGGCATTTAATTTAATACTATTAAAAACTTTTCCTGAAATTAATTATGGTTATATGATTAATATGCCTGAGGCTATTGGTAAGATATTTCCACCAGCTATTCATGCAATATTAATGATTACTATATTCAACGCTACAATATATTTGCTTTATAAATTATTTAATTATATTCACAAAAAGGTTAATAAATGAAAAAATTTATAAATGACTTTAAATTTAGGTATAAAGAATCAAAAAGAGACTTTTATTTCATATTTATTTATGTAATATATGCTGGTCTTACTTATGAATTGTTTAATCAACCAATAGGAATAGTTAGAAATATAAAAATTCCATTTGATGATTTAATCCCTTTTGTTAAAGAATTAATTATAATATATCACTTATTCATGCCAATGGTTATTTTAACTTTAATTTTTGTTTTCATTTATGATAAAAAGAATTATTATAGGGCAATAACAACTTTTTTCTTTGCCCAAACAGCTTCTTATTTGATATTTATTTTATTTCAAACTTATGTCCCAAGATATGATATTAATCTATTAGGTCCAGATATTTTTTCAAAATTAGTTAAATTTACATATAGTATTGATAATCCTTATTCAGGTATTCCCTCTATGCATGTTTGTAGTATGCTTTTAACAACTATATTTATTTACAAAATCAACATAAATAAAAAGTTGAAAATATTTTTAATAGCATTAATGACATTAATATCTCTTACAACTGTATTAGTCAAACAACATGTATTTTTAGATATACCTGGAGGAATAATTCATGCGTTATTAAGTATAATTATTGTTTCATATATTTTTAAGAAAAGAAATAAAACATTAAAATAATACTATATAATAATAAAATTTCAATATAATTTAAAGGAGATAATATGGATATAAATAAATTGCAAACAGATTCTAGGAAAGTTAAACCAGGAGATATATTTATTGCTTTAAAAGGCATTAGTAGTGATGGTCATGACTATATTGACTTAGCTATTGAGAATGGTGCTAGTAAGATAATTGCATCAATTAATCGTGATTATTCAAATAACTCTATAATTGAATATGTAGAAGATACCCAAGATTATTTATATAAGATGTTGGAAACTGAATATTTACCCAAGATTAACAACTTAATAATAGTTGGTTTAACAGGTACTAATGGTAAAACTACTACTTGTTATTTAGTTTATCAAATGCTGCTTAATTTAGGAGTTAATGCAGCGTATTTAGGCACTATTGGATTATACTATCAAGATAAGATTAAGGAGCTTAATAATACAACGCCTGAAGTTTTAGAATTATATAAATTACTTATTGAGCTTGTTAATAATGGTGTAACTCATCTAGTAATGGAGGTTAGTAGTCACGCTTTAGAACAAGATCGTGTTCATGGTATTAAATTTGCTGTGGCTGGTTTTACAAATATGACTCAAGACCACTTGGATTATCATATAACAATGGATAATTATCTGAATGCTAAATTAAAAATATTTAATTATTTTAAAGATAATACTAAAATAGTCGTTAATACTGATGATGAATATGCAAAGCATTTTCTTAAAAATAATTACTTATCAATAGGAATGAATGATTCCGATATAAAAATTTTAAAAAGTGATTTTATAGATAATAAAACAAATATTAATTTTTATTATAATAACAAGGAGTATAACGTAGAGACTAATCTTATGAGTTCATTTAATGTATATAATTATTTGGTAGCTTTAGGAATATTAATAAGTTTAAATTATAATATAGATGATGTCTTAAAAATTACAAAAAGTATTCAGCCACCTAAAGGAAGAGTTGAAACAATTAAACTTAAGACGGGGACAGCAGTTATTGATTATGCACATACCCCTGATGCCGTTTTAAAAATAATATCAGCATTTAAACAAAACGCTAATGGAAAAATATATACTGTAATTGGTTGTGGAGGAGATAGAGATCCTGCTAAAAGACCAATTATGGGAAAAATTTCAACGGATTCAAGTGATTATGTTATTTTTACAGATGATAATCCACGTACAGAAGATCCTGCTAAAATAATGGATGATATTATTTCTTCCTTATCAAAAAACAATTACATAATTGAACATGATCGCCATTTGGCTATTAAAAAGGGATTAGACATGCTTAATGAAAATGATGTTTTATTGATATTAGGTAAAGGGCATGAAGAATATCAAATAACTAATGCAGGAAAAAGACATTTTTCTGATTTGGAAGAAGTAAATAAGTATATAATTGCCAATAAATAATAATTAAGATATAATTGAGATAATAAGGGATGATAAAATGAAAAAAATAATTAAAGTAAGCTTATTAGTTATGACAATGTTTCTATTTACAGCTTGTACTAAAGAAAAATATGAATTAAATAATTTAGTAAAATTTAATCTGAATAAAAAATATTCAGTTGATGTTGATTCAAATGGTATAGCAAAAGTAACAGAAGATAATCAAGAATATGTCGTTACTATAAGTATAGGTTATTTTAATAAAGGCGAGGATATGATTAAAAGAAAATCTCTATATAATACATACTATCCGATAGGTCTTAAAAAATATAAGTTTGCTAATCAGGAAGGTATATTTGTTAATTTAAATGAAAAAGAATTAATTTTAGAAACTGAAATAGATAAAACACAATATCTTCAAGTATCTTTTATTTCACCAAATGAAAAGGACTTAGAAACAATTTTCGAACAAAAAGAAATTCAAAATATAATTAAATCAATCAAAATAAAATAGTTGATATCAACTATTTTAATTTAATTTATTGACAATTTCTTTAAATAACTCTCCTCTTTTTTCAAATGATGCAAATTGATCCCAAGATGCAGAGGCAGGGCTTAATAGGATTGCTTCGTCTTTTTTTGATTTTTGATAAGCTAAGTTAGTGGCTTCAACTAAATTTTCACATACAAAACAGTAAATGCCTATTCCATCTAACCAATTTTTTATTACATTTTTGTTGCTCCCATAACAAACTACTAAGCGAACATTTTTAAGATGTTCATTAAGATATCCAAAATCTTGATTAGCTTCTTTTCCGCCCATTATTAAAATTGTATTTTGATCAAATGAATTAAGAGCAATTTTAGTTGACTCAGGATTAGTAGCTTTTGAATCATTATAAAATTTTCTTCCATTTAATTCTCTAACAAACTCTAATCGATGTTCAACACCATTAAATTCTTTTAATACTTTTACAATTATATCATTGCTAACTTTTAATGTTTTAGCAACTAAAATCATTGCCATTACATTTTCATAATTATGCATTCCATGTATTTTAATATCATTCAATTTAATTATTTTTTCATCTCTAAAATATATTGAATTATCTTTAATATAACAATCAGAATTTTCTTTTTTTGAAGAAAAATATTGAATTTTAGATCTTATTTTAGAAGATAAATACATTACATCAGGACTATCTATATTTAAAATAGCTAAATCATTTTGATTTTGGTTATAAAATATTTTTTCTTTAACATCTTTATAATTATCATAAGAATCAAAGAAGTCTAAATGAGCTGGTGAAAGATTTGTCATTACAGAAATATCCGGTTTAAAGTCTCTCATGTTTTCTAGTTGTTGGGCCGAAACCTCCATTACAACAATGTCACCACTTTGAAAAACATCGACAAAACCAGATACTGGAATTCCCATATTACCAGTTAAATGAACTGGTAAACCGGCTGCTTTTAATACCTCATAGATTAACGTAGTGGTAGTGGTTTTACCATTTGTCCCAGTTATAGCAATTAGTTTTACTTTTCCTTTAAACAAGCGATAAGCGAGTTCTACTTCGTTAATTACCTCAATACCGAGTTCTTTAGCTTTTATTATATATGGGTGATGAATTGGGACTCCAGGATTTTTAATAATATAGTCAAAACTTTTATCGATTAAACCGCTTGGGTGAGAGCCGAAAATCAATTCAACTCCAAGACTTTTAAGTTCATTCACTTTTTCAAAATCGTGTTCACTCTCTTGTTTAGAATCATTTAATATTACTATATTTTCTTTTTTTATTAGCAGTTTTGCTGCTTCATAACCACTTCTAGCAAAACCTAAGATGAGAATCTTTTTATTATCAAACATAATCTCAACCTTCCTATTTATAAAGTTATTATACTATATAATGCCTAATTTAAGAAAAAAATATATCTATATTTTTTATAATATGATAAAATAAAAAACAGGAGGAAATTATGAAGAAAATATTAATTATAGCGTCATTGTTAATAATCACGATGACAATGGCTAGTTGTAAGGTAAGAGAAGAATTCAAATCGGTTATAAATGACGAAGATGTTAAACAAAAAGTAAATGTATATTTTTTCTGGCGTGATGGATGTGGATATTGTGCTGAAGCAAAAGATATTTTCAAATCGATTAGTAACAGTCATGGTAATTGCCATAATTTAGTTGATTTTAATATATGGGACGAATCAAAACCGGAAAATATGAAAAAATTCGATTTAGCAGCAGATCATTTTGAAATTCCTGAAGAAGATAGAGGAGTACCATTAATTATTATTAACGGAAAAATGGTTTCGAGTGATAAAAATGCTATTAGCGAAATTATTGAAGAACTATGTACTTCTGATGAATATGAAGATAACTTTGAAAAAGTAATTGAAATAAAAGAATAGTTATTGAAAAAAAACAAATTATGTACTATAATCAATTCCAATATTCATTTTTGGAAATACATAATTAATCACATTTATAAATATAAGCAATGTATTTCTTAATAGGAAAGCATTGCTTTTGTTATATTAGGGGGAGTGAATAAAATTGGAAATAGATAATTTAAAGAAAAAGCTTAAACATCTTATTAAAGATTATGAGGATAAATATCAATTAACAATAGATAAAGCTATTATTATGGCTGAAAATTATCACGCTGGACAAACTAGACAAAGTGGAGACCCTTATATTTCACACCCATTAAATGTTGCGATAATATTAGCTGAGATGAATGCAGATGTCGATACTATATGTGCTGGATTACTTCATGATACGCTTGAAGACACAGTACTTAGTCCTAAAAAAATTACTGAAGAATTTAATGCTGAAGTAACAAAATTAGTTCAAGGAGTAACTAAAATAAGCAATACAATATTTTCTAGTAGAGATGAAGAATTAAAAGCTAATGATAGAAAACTAGTATTGAGTATTACGGAAGATATTAGAATAGTAATTATAAAATTAGCTGATAGGTTACATAATATGCAAACTTTAGAGCATAAGACACCTGAAAAAAGAAAATCAATTGCATTTGAAACATTAAGTGTATTTGCACCACTTGCAAACTATATTGGGGCATATAAATTAAAAAATGAATTAGAGGATTTATCAATGTCATATTTGCAGCCTGAATCATATAAAAAACTTAAAGAAAAGTATGTTGAAATATATCAAAATAATGAAACTAAGCTATATGGTATGGTAAATAAAATTAAAACTTTATTAGCGGATAATGGTATTCAAAGTGATGTTTCTGTTGGTTTAAAACATATATTTGGAATATATAAAAGAGCTACAGTGGATACTAATATTGAATATATACCAAATATATTTAATATTACAATAGCGGTTAATGATTTAAAAGATTGTTATTATGCTATGGGATTAATTAATTCGATCTATCCACCACAAAATGAATCTATTGAGGATTTTATAGCGAACCCCAAACATAATACATATAGATCATTACACACTGTTTTTAAAGGTGATAATGGTTTATTAACTCAAGCTCAAATAAGAACTAAAGATATGGATTTAATTGCTTCTTATGGATTAACAGCATATTGGAAATTAAACCCTAATAACGCACCCAACCCCCCCAAAAAAACACAAACCAAAA
>CAYTSC010000035.1:6515-6895 GCA_964440475.1 uncultured Muribaculaceae bacterium | reverse complement strand
ACTAAGCTTACGATCTAACTTGTCTACTAACGTTTCATAGTCTTTTTTATTTTCATTGACTAAGTCAAATTTAAATTCACTTATTTCTTTATTAATACCCAGTTCTAAATTACCTATTTTTTCTATAATATTACTTTCTCCACTTTTTCTAAAAGTAAGTATTAATAAAATTATTATTACTAATATTAGTAACCCTATTATTACATATTCCATATTTCCTCCTAAAAAAAATCATAGATTTTTACCTATGATTATTATAACATTTATCTATTCAATATTGTATTTTTTTGATACTATCTTACTTGCTCCATAAGCAAATAGAAGCATAATAACAATTTTAATTAATATTTTAGGATCTTTAAAACTATCTAACAAACTCG